>NZ_LOQF01000032.1 GCF_001517935.1 Sneathia sanguinegens | reverse complement strand
TACCTCTTTCGCGTATATGCTCCTCATATACAGGTTTTCCCATTCGGACATCTTGGCTTCTTCGTTTATGTGCAACTTCACCAAGCTTTTCGCAGCTTATCACGTCCTTCTTCGGCTTTTACTACCTAGGCATCCTCCGTATGCCCTTTTTTAGCTTCTCTCTAACTCTTTTCAGTTGTAATCTTTTTTACCTACTATTCATTTCTCATTGTCCTATTTTTTCTTTTTTAACACAAAGATTAGCAAACAAGTGTTCTTGTTTCTCCTTAGAAAGGAGGTGATCCATCCGCACCTTCCGGTACGGATACCTTGTTACGACTTCACCCCAATCGCTATCCACACCTTCAGTACCTCCCCCTTTGCAGTTAGGCCAGTAATTTCAGGTGCAAACAACTCTCGTG
>NZ_LOQF01000031.1 GCF_001517935.1 Sneathia sanguinegens | reverse complement strand
GCACTTTGGTACTTCTGCAATTTGGGTGGAAAGGTGGAGCAGTAACTCCAACTTCATAATCTTTGACATCAAATACCTTCATATCCATACTTTGGCATATGTCAAAAGTTCTATCATCTAATGTAGCTATTATCTGATACTTGCTAACTTCCATCTGCTTATAGCTTTCAATTTCTGCCATACTTCTTACTCTTGCACTTTCAGTCTGTAATAGCACTCTTGCTCTGCTCTTGTCTACATTCATTACCCTTGCAAAGTCTTCTGATAAGCTATAAGGTGTCTTACCAGATATTATTCCAACTGTTATTGTTTTCTGCATTTCATTTAGTAGCTTTTCTTTGTTTTTCCATATTATACTACTAAAGTTTGAACCATCTGATAGCCAGTTGCTTTTTAACCTCATTCACTTCATTGAATTGATTTTTAGGAACTATGTTTTTACCTATTATTTTTAGTAATTCATCTACTACCTTTTCTTCAATTCCTAACTTCAAT
>NZ_LOQF01000030.1 GCF_001517935.1 Sneathia sanguinegens | reverse complement strand
ATTGAAGTTAGGAATTGAAGAAAAGGTAGTAGATGAATTACTAAAAATAATAGGTAAAAACATAGTTCCTAAAAATCAATTCAATGAAGTGAATGAGGTTAAAAAGCAACTGGCTATCAGATGGTTCAAACTTTAGTAGTATAATATGGAAAAACAAAGAAAAGCTACTAAACGAAATGCAAAAAACAATTACAGTTGGAGTAATAACAGGTAAAACACCTTATGACTTATCTAAGGACTTTGCAAGGGTAATGAAAGTAGATAGAAACAGAGCAACAGTATTATTACAGACCGAGACTGCAAGAGTTAGAAGCATGGCAGAGATTGAAAGCTATAAGCAGATGGAAGTTAGCAAGTATCAGATAATAGCTACATTAGATGATAGAACTTTTGACATATGCCAAAGTATGGATATGAAGGTATTTGATGTCAAAGATTATGAAGTTGGAGTTACTGCTCCACCTTTCCA
The DNA here is from genome assembly GCF_001517935.1 of Sneathia sanguinegens. Taxonomy (NCBI): domain Bacteria; kingdom Fusobacteriati; phylum Fusobacteriota; class Fusobacteriia; order Fusobacteriales; family Leptotrichiaceae; genus Sneathia; species Sneathia sanguinegens. Next base: position 26 of record NZ_LOQF01000030.1, on the reverse strand, counting down.
CCCAAATTGCAGAAGTACCAAAGTGC
>NZ_LOQF01000029.1 GCF_001517935.1 Sneathia sanguinegens | reverse complement strand
AACTATCAGAAAAAAAGAAAGCAAATAGCATTATGCCATGAGAAAATAACAAATACCAGAAAAGATTATCTTCATAAGATTTCAAGTGAAATAATAAGCGAAAACCAAGTGATTGTTTCAGAAAACTTGCAGATAAAAAATATGATAAAAAACCATAAATTGGCTAAGTCTATAAGTGACGTTTCATGGTATGAGCTTACAAGACAGCTAGAGTATAAAGCAAAGTGGAACAATAGAATATATGTTAAGGTAGATAGTTTTTACGCAAGTAGTCAGTTATGTTCTTGTTGTGGTTGCCAAAATAAGAACATAAAAGATTTATCCGTAAGGCAATGGAAATGTCCAAATTGTGGGGAAATACACGATAGAGATGTCAATGCCGCAAAGAATATATTAGCAGAAGGATTAAGACAAATAGCGTAATAAAAAAAATATAGGGTAGGGACTACCCAAATTAACGCCTGTGGAGATAGTAGGTTACGAGGTCAGCGAAGCAGGAAGCCCATAGGCTTTAGACTATGGGTAGTTCACA
>NZ_LOQF01000028.1 GCF_001517935.1 Sneathia sanguinegens | reverse complement strand
TATTTACCATCATTAGCTTTTACTAATCTATTTCCATCTTTATCTGTATAGACTACTGTTCCTGCTTCACCATTTCTTAGTGCATTTACCTTAGTTGTTAGGTCTTTTCCATTTAGTCCATCATTTCCTGTTAAGCCCTTTGAACCTGCACTACTATCTCCAGTTTTTCCATCTCTTCCATCGTTGCCTTTACCATTTAGACTATTCTTTACTGTATCTGTTAAGTTAAATGTAACTTTTCCATTATCTTCAGTCTTTATTTCTAAGTCATTAGATGTGAAATCAAATCCAGTTGTTAATGATGTAGTTTTTGAATCACCACTATTTGCTTTATATGCAATAGTATTATTTCCTATATTCTTATTAACAGTATCGATTTCTTGTTTTACATAATCTTTTACTGCTTTTTCTGTTGTTAATTTACCTTTATCTGCATTTTCTGTAATTGTTTCGCTTATTTTTTCTGTTCCTAATTTATTAATCCATTTATCTCTATTTGTTGTTTCATTAGTTTTATCTAAATTAGAAGCATCTACTTTTGCATATTCTGTT
>NZ_LOQF01000027.1 GCF_001517935.1 Sneathia sanguinegens | reverse complement strand
CTGTTCCTACTATTGTTACTACATAGTTCATAGTTCCATCAGTAAGAGTTATTTGTTTTCCTATTGCATTATTTCCAAAAAGTTCTTTTGCCTTTCTTCTATCAATTAATGCAACATTTGCACCATTATTAATTTCGTCTTCTGTAAAATATCTTCCAGCTGTTATTTTCGGTTTCATAGTTGATAAGTAATTCTTATCTGCAGGAAAAGTATACACATAATCATCTTTTGTTTTTTCCCTAATATCTTTATCAATAGTTGTAGCACTTGTTGCTGATACAATCGATTGAAAATTTTTAAGAATTTCAAGATCATCATCTGTAAAATATTCTTTTTCTAATATACCTTTTGATTTATATTTAGGGTTAAAACTAACTTCTAATAAAGAACCAGCATCTTCAGATATGTCCGAAAATAACAGCTGGAAGATATTTTACAGAAGACGAAATTAATAATGGTGCAAATGTTGCATTAATTGATAGAAGAAAGGCAAAAGAACTTTTTGGAAATAATGCAATAGGAAAACAAATAACTCTTACTGATGGAACTATGAACTATGTAGTAACAATAGTAGGAACAG
>NZ_LOQF01000026.1 GCF_001517935.1 Sneathia sanguinegens | reverse complement strand
TACCTCTTTCGCGTATATGCTCCTCATATACAGGTTTTCCCATTCGGACATCTTGGCTTCTTCGTTTATGTGCAACTTCACCAAGCTTTTCGCAGCTTATCACGTCCTTCTTCGGCTTTTACTACCTAGGCATCCTCCGTATGCCCTTTTTTAGCTTCTCTCTAACTCTTTTTCAGTTGTAATCTTTTTTACCTACTATTCATTTCTCATTGTCCTATTTTTTCTTTTTTTTGGTGGAGATAAGCAGGATCGAACTGCTGACCTCCGCAGTGCAAGTGCGGCGCTCTCCCAGCTGAGCTATATCCCCATATTTAAGTCGTGTATGGTGGGCATGAATGGACTCGAACCATCGACCCCTGCGTTATCAGCACAGTGCTCTAACCACCTGAGCTACACGCCCTTCTTCTTTAAACACAAAGATTAGCAAACAAGTGTTCTTGTTTCTCCTTAGAAAGGAGGTGATCCATCCGCACCTTCCGGTACGGATACCTTGTTACGACTTCACCCCAATCGCTATCCACACCTTCAGTACCTCCCCCTTTGCAGTTAGGCCAGTAATTTCAGGTGCAAACAACTCTCGTG
>NZ_LOQF01000025.1 GCF_001517935.1 Sneathia sanguinegens | reverse complement strand
TTTTAATATACAGGATACACATGATATCCTTTTTTAGAATATATTGTTCTAGTCTTTTTAGTATCATAATGTATTAACTTTATTCTATCCCAAGTTTTTCCTATATCACTATTGTGATAATAATTTTCATAATATTGAAGATTATTACCATTATATGTCACAATTATTTCACCTTTTCCTCTTATTCCCTTTTGCAACTCTCTGATTTTATCTTTATATTCATTATCAGTCATTTTATCACTATCTTTAAAATATGCTTTATTCACTGGTGGATTTTTTAATAATTCATTATTATATTGCTTTGATAAATATTTATGTTTTAATTGTTGTTGTTCTTTTAATTTATTTGCATAATCTGTTAGTAATAATTTTTTTCTAAATTTAATACCTTCATATTTTAATTTGTCATTTAATTTAATATCTATGAATTTATCTAATGTTTGTGGAATATACTTATCAGATACTCCGTGATTTTTAAATAAATCAACAGTATAATTGTATTCTTTCGTATCTTTATACAATACCTTTAAACTATTGTATTTCTTACTATCATTATACTTCATATCTACAAATTTATCAAATGAATTAGGTGCTTTATCACCTAAAACTTTCTTATATCTTGCATACTGTCCGTAACCTTTTAATTGTTCTGGATTTTT
>NZ_LOQF01000024.1 GCF_001517935.1 Sneathia sanguinegens | reverse complement strand
TTATAGTTCTATTTTTCTCAACTATACTTTTAATTTTAATTGTTATACCAAATTTCAACAAAATGCTTTTATCAAGCTTCAATACTAATTTAGCAATAGTTAAAGGAGTTCGTGTAAAATTTTTGGAATATATGTTTATCTTGCTAATTACTTTAGTTACAGTTTCATCAATAAAGATAATCGGTGCTTCCCTTGTTGAAGCTCTATTTTTAATACCTGCTGCTTCTGCTAAGAATTTATCAAAATCTATACGAACATTCTTTGTGTATAGCATATTATTTTCATTAATAAGTTGCATATTAGGAATACTTTTACCTTTATACTTTGATATTACTATACCATCTGGTGGTTCAATAATATTAGTTGCCGCTATAATATTCTTTATAACAGTACTAATTAAAAATCTAAAAAGGAGCTTAAAATGAAAAAACTACTTTTGTTACTTAGCTTTATTTGTAGCTTTAGCTTTGCAAAAAACTTAGTTTTAACTAATACTCAGGTTACATATACTATTGCTAATCTTTTAACAAAAAATACTGACATAGAAGTTAAAGATGTCTTTGAAACAAATTCTAGCATGGTAGCTGATCAAACAAAATCTTTTGTTGATGTAGATAAAGATAATTTAAAAGATGCTACAGCTGTTATTGATCTTCAAAGAGTTTGGAATGATGATTGTCTATTTGAACATGTTAGAAGAGAAAATATAAAAGTTATAGAAATAGATGCAACTTATTCTTATCAAGATAATTCAAG
>NZ_LOQF01000023.1 GCF_001517935.1 Sneathia sanguinegens | reverse complement strand
TAAATGGAAAAGACCTAACAACTAAGGTAAATGCACTAAGAAATGGTGAAGCAGGAACAGTAGTCTATACAGATAAAGATGGAAATAGATTAGTAAAAGCTAATGATGGTAAATATTACGAAGCAACTAATGTTGATGAAAAAGGTGAAGTTCAAAATAATGCAACTGCTAAAAAAGATAATGAAGTATTAGCAACATTAGTAAATCCAGATGGAACTACTGATAAACCAACAACAGTTCTAAGAGTAGCAGATGGAAGTATAACAGCAGATTCAAAAGAAGCAATAAATGGTGGACAATTAAAGAAAGAACTAGACAATAAGTTAGATAAAACTACATATGAAACTGATAAGCAAACATTCGCAACTAAGACAGAATTAGAAACTTCAAAAGTAGAAGTTGTAGGAACTGAAAATGAAATAGTAGTAACACCAGAAACAAAAGCAGATGGTAAAGGTACAAAATATACTGTAAAACTAAATGATACATTAAAAACAAAAATTGATGGAGCATTACAAACAAGTACAGCAGAAAGTACATATGCTAAAAAAGGTTTAGATAATATATCAGTTGAAGGAAAGAAAGTAATTAAAGGACTAATAAATGTATCAAAAGATGCTACAGTTGCTGATAATATAGTAGAAGTAACAGGTGGAGATAATACTGAAGATGGAAATGCAAAAGAATACAAAGTATCAGTAAAGAAATCAACAATAGAAGGAATAGCACAAGCTGAAGCTAAGAAATTTGTAAGTGATTCAGTAACAGTAAGTTCTACAGAT
>NZ_LOQF01000022.1 GCF_001517935.1 Sneathia sanguinegens | reverse complement strand
GTTTTTCCATATTATACTACTAAAGTTTGAACCATCTGATAGCCAGTTGCTTTTTAACCTCATTCACTTCATTGAATTGATTTTTAGGAACTATGTTTTTACCTATTATTTTTAGTAATTCATCTACTACCTTTTCTTCAATTCCTAACTTCAATATTTCTTCTTTCATACTTTCATCATTCCTTTCTTCTTTTTTATTCTAGTGAGTTCTAGTATTATTTATGATTTGTATGTACTAAAAAAAAGCTTCTTTAATGTCTAGCTTTACAAAGACATTTTTTTATATTCCTAATTTTTGTTTAATTATTTTTTCTGCATAAGCTTTTATAATATCTAAAGTCACACTTTTAATTCCATAAACTTCTATATCTCTTTTTACTTTCTCCCATAATCCTTTGTCTCTTATACTATCTAAATATTCATGACCATACCAAGTTAAACAATTAAATCTAATCTTATTACCTTGAAGTCCAACAACTTCTCCTTTAATGATATCTGCTTCTAGTAATCGTTTAAAATGATATCTAATTTCTTCATCTGTATATCCATCTATTTCGATATTGTATACTGGCATTTTGTCGTTTCCATTCTCTTCAACATACAATAGTATTTGCCTTATTAAGTCTTTATTTAATATCATTTTCCCCCTCCCTAATTAACTAACAAAAAAAGCAACCTTTTATAGTTGCTCTAATCTAATATCTCTATTGATTCTATACCATCTATTACGATTTCTAAACCACCTGTTCGTAAATCAAATTTTGCTATCCAAGTTTCAAGATAATCCTCATCATAATATACTCCAACTAATTTAAGATTTTTGAAATCATATTTTGTTTTTCTTTTGGTGTTTATGTTCATAGTTTTACCTATATTTTTTAATAATTCATCTTTTAACATATATCTCTCCTTTTTTTAATATACAGGATACACATGATATCCTTTTTTAGAATATATTGTTCTAGTCTTTTTAGTATCATAATGTATTAACTTTATTCTATCCCAAGTTTTTCCTATATCACTATTGTGATAATAATTTTCATAATATTGAAGATTATTACCATTATATGTCACAATTATTTCAC
>NZ_LOQF01000021.1 GCF_001517935.1 Sneathia sanguinegens | reverse complement strand
AACACAAAGATTAGCAAACAAGTGTTCTTGTTTCTCCTTAGAAAGGAGGTGATCCATCCGCACCTTCCGGTACGGATACCTTGTTACGACTTCACCCCAATCGCTATCCACACCTTCAGTACCTCCCCCTTTGCAGTTAGGCCAGTAATTTCAGGTGCAAACAACTCTCGTGGTGTGACGGGCGGTGTGTACAAGACCCGAGAACGTATTCACCGTGACATTGCTGATTCACGATTACTAGTGATTCCAACTTCATGAAGTCGAGTTGCAGACTTCAATCCGAACTAAGAATAGCTTTCTTAGTTTTGCCATGTATCGCTACAAAGCTTCTCTTTGTACTATCCATTGTAGCACGTGTGTAGCCCAGATCATAAGGGGCATGATGACTTGACGTCATCCCCACCTTCCTCCTACTCTTCGTAGGCAGTTTCATTAGAGTCCCCAACTTAATGATGGTAACTAATGATAGGGGTTTCGCTCGTTGCGGGACTTAACCCAACATCTCACAACACGAGCTGTCGACAGCCATGCACCACCTGTCTCTCCGTTCCCGTAGGCACAAGCATACTTCTATGCTCTTCGGAGGATGTCAAGATCTGGTAAGGTTCCTCGCGTTGCGTCGAATTAAACCACATGCTCCACCACTTGTGCGGGTCCCCGTCAATTCCTTTGAGTTTCATTCTTGCGAACGTACTCCCCAGGCGGATCACTTATCGCTTTTGCTTCGGCACAGAGACTTCGAATCCCCACACCCAGTGATCATCGTTTACAGCTAGGACTACCAGGGTATCTAATCCTGTTTGCTCCCCTAGCTTTCGCACTTCAGCGTCAGTTGCTGTCCAGTGAGTTATCTTCATCATCGGCATTCCTACACATATCTACGAATTTCACCTCTACTCGTGTAGTTCCACCCACCTTTCCAGTACTCTAGTTATACAGTTTTGTAGGCAAGCCTATGGTTGAGCCACAGGTTTTCACCTTCAACTTGTTTAACCGCCTAGATGCCCTTTAAGCCCAATAATTCCGGATAACGCTCGCGACATACGTATTACCGCGGCTGCTGGCACGTATTTAGCCGTCGCTTCTTCTGTAGGTACCGTCATTTCTTTCTTCCCTACTAAAAGTGTTTTACAGTCCTAAAACCTTCTTCACACACACAGAATTGCTGGATCAGAGTTGCCTCCATTGTCCAATATTCCCCACTGCTGCCTCCCGTAGGAGTAAGGGCCGTATCTCAGTCCCCTTGTGGCCGTCCACCCTCTCAGGCCGGCTACCTATCATCGCCTTGGTAGGCTTTTACCCCACCAACTAGCTAATAGGATGCAAAGCTCTCATATAGCGTATTGCTACCTTTCATTACTTAGTAATGCTACTACTAACTTATCCAGTATTATCAGAAGTTTCCCTCTGTTATCCCAGTCTATATGGTAAGTTCTTTACACGTTACTCACCCGTCCGCCATGACTTCTTCTAGCAAGCTAGCTCCCATCATCGACTTGCATGTGTTAAGCATTCTGTCAGCGTTTATCCTGAGCCAGGATCAAACTCTTCGTTCTTATCTATCTTTCGATATTCTTTTCACCTTTTTTGTCTTTTCTTAACATCTTGTTTGCTTTTCTTTTCTTAGTGTCCTCGTCTTTATTGACAATCACTATATTACCAAATTTATACTCCTTTGTCAATATCTTTTTTTCGTTTTTTTT
>NZ_LOQF01000020.1 GCF_001517935.1 Sneathia sanguinegens | reverse complement strand
AAAAGAGTTAGAGAGAAGCTAAAAAAGGGCATACGGAGGATGCCTAGGTAGTAAAAGCCGAAGAAGGACGTGATAAGCTGCGAAAAGCTTGGTGAAGTTGCACATAAACGAAGAAGCCAAGATGTCCGAATGGGAAAACCTGTATATGAGGAGCATATACGCGAAAGAGGTAAGCCTGTGAACTGAAACATCTAAGTAACAGGAGGAAAAGAAAGTAAAAACGATTTTCTGAGTAGCGGCGAGCGAAAGGGAAGGAGCCTAAACCATATTAGAGTAATAGTTGGACGACGTTTCTAATGTGGGGTAGAGGGACTATTCAGATAGAAGTCTATATATCATTAGATTTAAATGAAGAAACAGAATTAGTTGGAAAGCTAAACCAAAGAAGGTGAAAGTCCTGTAGAGTGAAAAGATTTAAATTTAAGAATAGCACCCGAGTAGCATCAAACACGAGGAATTTGGTGTGAATCAGTGAGGACCATATCTCATAAGGCTAAATACTTTTACTAACCGATAGAGCAGAGTACCGTGAGGGAAAGGTGAAAAGAACCTCGAGAAGAGGAGTGAAACAGAATTTGAAACCGTATGCTTACAAGCGGTAGGAGCAAGGGTAACCTTGTGACTGCGTGGATTTTGGTTAATCATCCTGCGAGTTATGATATATGGCGAGGTTAAGGAAACGGAGCCGAAGGGAAACCAAGTCTTAAGAGGGCGAAAGTCGTATGTTATAGACGCGAAACCTAGTGATCTAGGCCTGTCCAAGTTGAAGCTGGGGTAAGACCCAGTGGAGGACTGAACTCACCGCCGTTGAAATGTTGGGAGATGAGATAGGTCTAGGGGTGAAAAGCCAATCGAACTAGGAGATAGCTCGTTCTCTCCGAAATGCATTTAGGTGCAGCCTTAATAGAAGATATGTGGGGGTAGAGCACTGTATGACCTAGGGGGCATATAGCTTACTGAAGTCAAGCAAACTACGAATACCATATATTAATAATTAGGAGTGAGCCTATGGATGACAAGGTCCATAGACGAGAGGGGAACAACCCAGAACAACAGCTAAGGTCCCAAATTATGTCTAAGTGGGAAAGGAGGTGGATATTCCAAAACAACCAGGAGGTTGGCTTAGAAGCAGCCAAACCTTTAAAGAGTGCGTAATAGCTCACTGGTCGAGAGTATCTGCGCCGAAGATTTAACGGGGCTAAGACATAAACCGAAGCTATGTAATATATCGATAGATATGTTGGTAGGAGAGCGTTCTGTAGGCCGTAGAAGGAGAGTTGGAAGACGATCTGGAGGTATCAGAAGTGAGAATGCAGGAATGAGTAGCGAGAAAGAAGGTGAGAAACCTTCTGGCCGGAAGTCCAAGGATTCCATGGCAATGTTTGTCAACCATGGGTAAGTCGGGACCTAAGTAGAAACAGAGATGTGAATGCGAATGGAAAATAGGTTAATATTCCTATACCACTTATTAAACGCTTGAAGGAAAGGAGTAACGCAGGAAGGTATGTGAGATGGCTGACGGAATAGCCATTCTAAGGAAGAAGTATGAGTATAAAGGAAAAACCGTATACTTAAATATGATAACTGATGGGGAAGTACAGTAAGATGTATAAGTCACAAATCCTACACTGCCAAGAAAAACTTCTACTGAGGATAATAAGTGCCCGTACTGAAAACCGACACAGGTGGACAGGGTGAGAAACCTAAGGCCGACAGGCTAACTCTAGCTAAGGAACTCTGCAAAATAGCCCCGTAACTTCGGGAGAAGGGGTACCTATTAGGTGAAGGGAGAAAAACCTGGAGCTAAGATAGGTCGCAGTGAAGAGTCCCAAGCAACTGTTTACCAAAAACACAGGTCTATGCTAAGCTGGAAGGCGACGTATATGGGCTGACACCTGCCCAGTGCTGGAAGGTTAAGAGGAGGGATGAGAGTCTCGAATTGAAGCCCCAGTGAACGGCGGCCGTAACTATAACGGTCCTAAGGTAGCGAAATTCCTTGTCAGGTAAGTTCTGACCTGCACGAATGGTGCAATGATTTGGGAGCTGTCTTGGCTGGAGGCCTGGTGAAGTTGTAATAGCGGTGAAGATACCGCTTACCTGCAGTAGGACGGAAAGACCCCGTGGAGCTTAACTGTAGTTTGACATTGGGTTTTGGCAATGTGTGTATAGGATAGTTGGGAGACGAAGAACTTAGTGCCCAAGTACTAAGGGAGTCACTGTTGGAATACCAACCATATGTTGTTGAAATTCTAATTAAGCAATTAAGACAGTGTTAGATGGGCAGTTTGACTGGGGCGGTCACCTCCAAAAGAGTAACGGAGGTGTTCAAAGGTTCCCTCAGGTTGGATGGAAATCAACCAAAGAGTGTAAAGGCAAAAGGGAGCTTGACTGCGAGACTGACGGGTCGAGCAGGTACGAAAGTAGGACTTAGTGATCCGGTGGTACTGAATGGAAAGGCCATCGCTCAACGGATAAAAGCTACCCCGGGGATAACAGGCTGATACTTCCCAAGAGTCCATATCGACGGAAGTGTTTGGCACCTCGATGTCGGCTCGTCTCATCCTGGGGCTGTAGAAGGTCCCAAGGGTTGGGCTGTTCGCCCATTAAAGAGGCACGCGAGCTGGGTTCAGAACGTCGTGAGACAGTTCGGTCCCTATCCACTGCAGGCGTAAGAATATTGAAAAGAACTGTCCTTAGTACGAGAGGACCGGGATGGACAAACCTCTGATGTACCAGTTGTATCGCCAGATGCATGGCTGGGTAGTCACGTTTGGAAGGGATAATCGCTGAAAGCATCTAAGTGAGAAACCCACTTTGAGATAAGTATTCTATGAAAGTCCACAGAGAACATGTGGTAGATAGGTTGGGAGTGTAAGTATAGAGATATATTAAGCGGACCAATACTAATAACTTGAAAGCTTTACTAAAGGATCTTTTTTACAACTACTATTTATTTCTAATTGTCTTATTAAAACTTGGTGGCAAAGCTATAGGGGTACACCTAGCAACATACCGAACCTAGAAGTTAAGCCTATATACGCCTAAAATACTCAGTAATGGGGAAGATTGGTAACTGCCAAGTTT
>NZ_LOQF01000019.1 GCF_001517935.1 Sneathia sanguinegens | reverse complement strand
TTTTTTTTTTTTTTTTTTTTTGAATAAAATATATGTGTAAACAATAAAAAAAGGGGAAGTAAAAATGAAAAAGTCTATTTTAATTTGTGCTACATTAATGATGATAGCAAACATTGGGCATGCGGATACTACTAAAGATTTTGTAACTAAATACAACATTATATTTGGAGGAAGTCGTGAAAAATATGACAAATTGGTAAGTAGAAATAATGTTATTGGAGGTATAAATAATATAATTGATGATCCTATTCTAGATATAGTTATAAAAAATAAGGATAAAAAAGTAGAAGAAATTAAAGATGAAATTTCGAAAGAACTTAGTAAAAAATATAAAGATACTGGTATTTTATCTGCTATAGAAGAAAATAAAAATAAATCTAAAAGTGAAATAAGAAATATAATAAAAGATAAATTATCTAAAATTGGTGAATATGATTTTGAATTTATTGATACACTTATTGAGAAAGTAAAAAAAGGTGCTCAAGATGATAATAAACTATTGTATTCAGCATTTGATCCATATGGTTATTATAATGACTATAAAATACAAAAAGTAATTGAAAATAAAGATAAAGCTGATGAAGTTATAAAACAGATTGTAAAAACACAAAAAAATTATTTGGACTATAATACGGTATTGGGGCCTTTTAGTAAAGCGTATAATTCATCTAATAGTGTTGTTATAGGATTGTTAGCTAATGCTGAAAATTCTGGAACTCAGGGGAATATTGCTATAGGGAAAGTTGCGTCAGCTATAGGAGATGCAACAATATCTATCGGATCAGGAGCTAAAGCTTTAAATCAAGGTGCTGTGTCATTAGGAGAAAATGCAAAAAGTTTAGGTAAGTATTCTACGGCTATTGGTAGTCAGTCATATGCATATGGAATGAATAGTGTTGCGTTAGGAATACGTTCTATAGCAGGTGATGCTAGTAAAGAAGTTGGTTATAGACCACATAATTTAAATGAAGAAGAATATAAAAATAAAAGTGAATGGATAGCTGATTTTGGAGTAGTATCTGTTGGTGGTTTTGAAGATCTAGTTAGTAAAATACATACAAGACAAATAGCAAATGTTGCTGCAGGATATAATGACACAGATGCAGTCAATGTAGCACAATTGAAAGAATTGAAGACTTATGTTGATGATTCTACACCATTTGAATATGCAACTAAAGATAACAAGAGTTTGTATAAGTATAATAATAAATACTACTATACAGAAGGTAGTGATAAGAATAAGGAATACACAGGTGAGGTTATTATAAAAGCTAAGGAATTACATAAACTTTCTAATATTAAAAGTTCATTAGGTGATGGCAATACAACAAGCTCAGATACAACACCAGCACAAACAACTAGTGAAAATGGAAATAGTGCTGTTGTAATAGAAGACTTAAAAACTATTAAGGCAAATAAGGCAGATAAAGCATATGTAGATGAAAAAGTTGCAAAACTTGATAAAAAATCAGACCTAGTATTAAGTGGTGTATCAAATGCAGTAGCTATAGCTAACTTACCACAAGTAAGTGGAGATAGAAAGTTTAATTTAGCGGCATCATATGGATACTATGGAGGATCTCATGCAGTAGCAGTAGGCTTTAGTGGAACAAATGATAAGCAAAACTTAACATACAAACTAAGTGGATCAGTTAATAGTAAGGGTAATCTAGCCTTTGGTATAGGAGCTAGTGTTATGATGGGTAGTGTTAATAAAAGTAATAATTTTGAAGAAAGATTAAATAAATTAGAAAAAGAAAATCAAGAATTGAAAGAGATTATTAAAAAATTAATGAATAAATAGTTAAAAAACTATTATCGATAAAAATGAAACTTTAATAAAATTATGGTTTCATTTTTTTTTGATAGTTAATAAAGAAATATAAAAAAACTATAAAAAAACTTTGAAAATAAATGCGGGGGGGGGTAGAATTAATTAAGAGATTTTTGAATTGAGGTATTAGTATGAAAATAGATGTTAAGAAAAAAATTAATTTTATTTTACTTATTTCAAGTTTATTCCTTGTAAGTGGAAGAAATATATATGCTGAAGAAAATGAAGAAATAAAGGAAATTCTTAAAAAAATAATTAAGAAATTATATTAAAATTAATAAAGCACCCAATATAATTAGACTGGGTGCAAATTTTTTATTTAACTTTTCCTAACCATTTATCTTTCCATTTACCTAATTTTGTGTCAGTAGCGATTGCTTTTTCCCAAGCAGCCATTTCATCCTTAGTTAATTTTGGACCTTTCTTTTCTAATTCGTGTCCAGGACCTCCATCAAATACTACGATATATTTACTAATCTTAGGTTTAGGAAGTTTTAATTGAGCACCTTTTTCAAGGTATCCATGAAAGATGACTAATTTTCCATTGTATACTTCTTCAGAACCATTATAATTCTTATTTTCTACTACCCAAATTTCAGTACCAGTAGCATCTTCACCATTTGAATAACCACCTTCTATATATACATAACCATCATTATTGTCAGTTACATCTAATAAAGGTGCATGAGCAAATACTAGCATTGATGTTAGCATTGTTAGAAACATAACTAATAATTTTTTCATTGAAACCTTCCTCCTATTTTTTCAATTCATTTAAATTTTCTTTTAAGATATTTATTAAACCAAATTTTTGCATTAATTCATCATTATTTTCATCTTCTTCAGGGAAAGCACCAGTTTTTATGAAAATAATCTTTCCACCATTTTTGATAATTACATCAGAAATTTCTTTTTTCAAAGGTCTTTCAGTAATAAAGGTCTTAAGACCAGTATCAGCCATAATTTTCTTTACATTGTCCTTGGTAATAGTATCATATTCAACTAAATTAGTATAAATATTTAAATATGATGTAAGATAATTAAGATCTTCAGATAATGTAATAGCACCATCAATATCTATTTCATTGTATTCATCAATTAAATTATCAAGATCTTTCAAGGCAGAATTTAAATTAGTTTGTATTTTTTCTGCATTTTGTGGGAATATTAAAGCTAAATCATGGGCTACAATCTTATACATTTTTGATAAATTATTAAGATTCAAATAAGCATACGGATTAGGTTCTCCTTCATGTTCACCT
>NZ_LOQF01000018.1 GCF_001517935.1 Sneathia sanguinegens | reverse complement strand
TTAGCAGTTGCATTATTTTGAACTTCACCTTTTTCATCAACATTAGTTGCTTCGTAATATTTACCATCATTAGCTTTTACTAATCTATTTCCATCTTTATCTGTATAGACTACTGTTCCTGCTTCACCATTTCTTAGTGCATTTACCTTAGTTGTTAGGTCTTTTCCATTTAATCCATCTTTTCCTGTTAAGCCCTTTGAACCTGCACTACTATCTCCAGTTTTTCCATCTCTTCCATCGTTGCCTTTACCATTTAGACTATTCTTTACTGTATCTGTTAAGTTAAATGTAACTTTTCCATTATCTTCTGTCTTTATTTCTAAATCTTTAGATGTGAAATCAAATCCAGTTGTTAATGTAGTTTCCTTCTTATTTTTACTATTTGCTACATAGCTTATCTTTTGATTACCTACTGTTGCTTCAGTTACAATTGGTGATGCAGTAGTATTTTGTGCATCAGTTAATGTTGCATTCCCTTTATCATCTATTCCAAATTTTACATTTTTACCTGAATTTGCTAATTTTACTTCTTTAAATGTAGGATCTTCTCTTAAACCTACTAAAACTCTTGTTCCTTCACCTGATGTACTTACAAATGTTTCAACATTTTCTGTTGTATATCTTCCTTTTTTAGGATTATTATTTTCCTTTACATCCCATGCATCAGATGAAATTACATTATTTGTAACTTTTCTACCTGTAATTTCAATTTTCTTGCCTAATGCTTGATCTACTCCAGTAGCGTTGTTATCTGCAACAACTTTAAATGGATTTTTCACTTGTCCATATGCAACTGCATCTGTATCATTTGTTCCATTAGATAAACCACTTATTTTCTTACTATTCAATGTTAAGCTATCTGTTGTTGGAGTTAATTCTACTTGTTTAGTATCTCCATCTTTTAATGTTATTTTCTTGAATGTTGGATCTTCTCTTAAACCTACTAAAACTTTTGTCCCTTCACTTGATGAACTTACAAATGTTTCAACATTTTCTGTTGTATATCTTCCATTTTTAGGGTTATTATTTCCATTTACACTCCATGCTTCAGATGTACCATCATTTATAGATTTTCTACCTGTAATTTCAATTTTTTTACCTAAAGCTTGATCTACTCCAGTAGAATTGTTATCTGCAACAACTTTAAATGGATTTTTTACTTGTCCATATGCAACCGCATCTGTATCGCCTGAACCATTTGTTAATCCTGTTAACTTCTTATTATTTATAGCTATATTATCATTATTTAAAGTTAACTTAGCACTGTCCTTCCCATTTTCAATAGATGTTATTCCTTTTAAAGTTTTTGATAATGCAACTTCTAAATTCTTATTATTAGTTGTTACTGATATATTTCTATATTTACCATTTGTATTTTCTTCTTTACCTGATATCTTTATTTTTCCTGTCAAACTAACAGTAGTTTCAGTATCTTTATCATCTTTAAAAGTAATACCTTTTTCACTTAATTTCTTCAATTGTGCAACTGTTACTGCATCAGAATCAGCTGAACCATCAGCTACACCTGTTATTCTTCTTTTAATATTTGTACCACCTACAGCAAATGTTCTTCCGCCAGTATTTGTATCATCAGTTAAATATGCTTTAGCTGTACTTGAATTTGCTTCTGAACCATTACCTATTGCTACTGAATCATTTTGTTCTGATTTTGCTCCTTGTCCTATTGCTATTGCATTTTCTTTAGTAGCTTTTGAACTATTACCAATAGCTATTGCATTTTTCTCTGTACTTGTTGCAATATTTCCAAAAGCTATCCCATTTTCTTTTTCTACTTTTGCTTTTTCTCCTATTGCTATGCCAAATTTTCCTATTGCTCTTGCTCTATCTCCAATTGCAACTGCTGTATCTCTTGCTACAACATTTCCACCTATTCCTACTGCATAATTACCAGATTTAACACCATTACCTATTGATACTGATGATGTACCTGCACTTATTTCACCTATATTTGAATCTGTATCTTCATCTTTTTTACTATTACTACTATTAGGTGAACCTATAACAACAGATTGTACTCCATTTGCTTTAGCTTCTTTACCTATAGCTACTGCTTGACTTCCTTTTGCATTTGCTCCATATCCTAATGCAACAGCATCTGCACCTGTCGCACCATCATTATTATAATTTGAAGCTTTAACTTTCTCTATTTCTTCTTTACTTAAAATCTCAGTTTGTTTTTTAGCTAATGCTGCATCTTTAGACTCACTAATTTCTTTTAATATTGAATCAACAGTTTTAGTATTATCTTTTATATATTTATCATTATATTTATCATAAATATCTGTTTTAGCATCATTTATTGCTTTTATACCTTTTTTTTCTAATTCATTTATTCTGTTTGTTATCTTATCTGTATATTCTTTTTTAAAATGTTCTTCATTTCTTGTTTTTCTAACTTCCATTTCCAAGGCTTTAGCTTTTAATTTAATGTATTCTTTATAATACACTTCCTTCATCGCTATTTCTTTTGCCTTATAACCTTCACCACCAGTATTCTTTTTATCTACTGATAGGTAGTTAATCATTGATGTATCTTCTTCATCTGGATTAACAGTACTTAATTTTTCTTCCAAACTTCTTAATTGTGAAACATTAACAGCATCTGTATCTCTATATCCACTTGCTAAATTAGTTAATCTTCTTTCTTTTCCTATAGTACCTATTGATACTACACCAATACCTTTTGAAGTTAAAGTAGAAATTGCTCCTTTAGGTGCATACCCTGGTTCTTCAAGCCATTCAGGATTATAATCTGTATTTGAATGATTACCAATTGAAATTGAATTTTCTAATTCTGCTTTAGAATAATTCCCTATTGCTAATGAATTTTTAGCTTTAACTACTGAACTATTCCCAAATATTAATGAATTATTTGCATTATGTGTTACTACTGAACCTACCCCAATTGATAATGAATTATCTGAAAAAACTCTAGATGCTATACCTAAACCTAATGAATTTTTCCCATTTACATATGTATATGACCCTATTGAAACTGTATTATCTTTCATACCAAATGCTGCATGACCAAAAGTTATACTATTTTCACCTTTAGCTACTGAATCTGTACCAACAACAATTGCGTTTTTCCCACTACTTTTTTTAACTTGTTTCCCTGTAGATTCTTCTTTTCCATTAAATTTAAGTTTTTTATCTACTAAAGTAGTAGTATATGATTGTGTTTTATACAAAGTGTCAAGGTCTCCCAATGTTTTTTCAATGTTTTTATCTTCAAAATCTGTATCAATTGTACTAATTGTAGTTTCATCATTTGCATCATCACGATATTGTTTATGCACACCATCGGTCACCTTTTCTGTATCAATATCAACATTACCATATACATTTGACCCTATAGCGATAGTATTGTTACCACTTGAAATAGCATTGTATCCATAAGCCATTCCACCATTTTCTGAAACTTCATTTTTATTACCTACAGCTACAGAGTTATCAGAAAATACTTTTGTTTCGTTACCTATAGCAATAGCTCCATCTCCTTCAGCACGAGTTTTCGCTCCCATTGCAGTACTATAGTCTCCTAATGCATATGAAAAAGCTCCTATAGAAGTAGCTCCTATACCATATGATAGTGCCCTTGTACCAAATGCTATACCTCCTTCACCTGCTGCTAATGTTGGTGAATATCTAAGCTTATTTGGTGCTTTAAGTTGTCCATCTTTATTATATCCATAATCACTACCAGTAGGGTCAATAACTTTAAATAGTTTTTTAAAATAATGATTAAAATCTTCTTTAGTTATTTGTTCCTTAAATTGCTCATTATCATCTGAACCAATTGCAATTGAAGATCTACCTATAGCAAATGTTTCATTACCTAATGAAGTTGCTTGATCTACTGCTTTTGAACCAGCACCAATTGCAAGTCCTTGTCCTCCTCTTTTTGAAGAATTATCAAAAAGGGTCGATGATACTACTTCTGATTTAGTACCTATTGCAGTACTCTGTATTGACCATGTTCTTGCTTCTCTTCCCATTGCAATAGACCCAGCTTGTCCATTTGCTTCAGTTTTATCTGATGGCATTACTTGAGCCAGATAACCAATTGCTATTGCATCATTTTCATCTTTAGTAACTTCTGCTTTGTTTCCTATTGCCACTGAATTTACAGCATTTGCCTTAGATTCATGACCTACTGAAACTGAATCACTATTAGCTGCTTCAGCTCCTACTCCTATTGCTATTGCATAATCTTTAACTACTTGATGTTGTACTGCTGAATCATTTTCAGTTTTAGGATTTAAAGCTATAGATCCTCTACTGCTATTATTTCTACCATAACTCCCAATTTTTCCACTATCTATAGTTATTTGAGTAGCCATCCCTATACTATTACTCATCATAAATAGCACTATCAAACTTGTTGTTATCTTTATCTTCTTCTTTAAACTTCTTTTTAAATATCTTTTCATTTCTTCAATGTTAATTTTATTCATGATTTATTGCCTCCAAATAATTGAATCTTGTTATTTTTTTATATTTCCCATAAAATTTGTACTTAAAATAGTCTTGAAAATATAGCGAATTATTTTTAGTGTCTGTTATAAATCTATCAGTTTCTTCATCATCTAATGTTAGTGTTATAATTTTTACATTTTTTGCAAATTTTACATTATTTAATTCTTCAAAACTTCTATATTTTAATTTTTCATTTTTTTCTTTCAGAATGAAAACGATTACATCCTTACCAAATTTTGAAATCTTCTCCCTTTGTTCTTCCAAAATTCTAACATCTGGTAAAATTATCAAAAATTCATTAGCTATTTCTCTATTTATCTTAGTTTTTGTTAAGAAATAATCTGCAAACTTATAGTCTACCGCTTTTAAGTCTGTATGTTTATCATTTGAAATTTCAAGTTCATATTTTGCAAATTTAATTTGATTATCACAATTCCAAGTGCCATCCATTTGTAATTCACAACCAACTTGTTCTTTATTACTTTTTTGGAACTGTTCTATATTAATATTATCCAAAGTTTTCGATAAAGTTATGGCACTACTTAAAAGTATAATTGACATTAGAACTTTTTTTGCTCTTAATGTTCTATACTTTAAATTTTTTTTTAGCATTACCTCCAATTCAGATAAATTATATCCTTTCATTTAAACTCCTTTTCTACTTATATTTTTTTGTCTTTCTATATCACCAAATATTACCATTATTAAGAAATTAAAGTCAATATTTTACAAAACTTTACTAGTTTTTTTTTTTTTTTTTTAAAA
>NZ_LOQF01000017.1 GCF_001517935.1 Sneathia sanguinegens | reverse complement strand
AGCAACATACCGAACCTAGAAGTTAAGCCTATATACGCCTAAAATACTCAGTAATGGGGAAGATTGGTAACTGCCAAGTTTAGGTGTCTTCGTAGCTCAGCTGGTTAGAGCATTTGGCTGTTAACCAAAGGGTCGTTGGTTCGAGTCCATCCGAGGACGCCATTTTTTTTTACTCTGTAATATTAAAAAAAGCTATTAAAGATATTATACTTTAATAGTTTTTTTGTACAATATATTGTAAAATTAATAATTTTATTTGAAAGAAATGTAGAACTTGAAATTAAAATCAAGTATATAGAATTTAAAATTGGAATAAATATTGGATATCCCAAAATTAATAGAATAAGAATGGTGTACGAAAAAAATATAAGTGTTAAATAAGTGAAATAATATGCTGATAGTATTAAAAATACTAATAAAATTAAATATTCTGTTTTTGATTTGGAATTAGTGCATAAAATATATGAAAATACAAAATAAAACAGTTAAAATATTAAATTTTGTAAAGGCAATATCTATCTAAAATAAAAACTGTTAGTTTTTTTAGTTAAAGAAGTAAAAAAAGTTGAAAAAAATAAAAAAAAGTGTTATTATTTAATTATCATCAGTTAGGAGAAATGTTATGCTAAAAGTTATACCAAGAAATATTAAAAGAATATTTGTATTTGAAATATGCTTGGGGCTAGTAGCATTTTTTTTAGGACTCATATTTAGTTGTGAATACATTTATTCTTTTTGCATAGGAGTTGTGATTTCTATAATTAGTAATTTATTACTATTAGGAATGGTGTATTTATTAGTTTATATGAATTACAAGACATATATTAGCTATATAAGATATTTAATATCATATGCTCTATATGCAGTTACTTTATATTTTGTACATGCACTATATAAAGATATATATACTGTAATAATCTGTGCATTAGGTTTATGTTCATTTAAAATATCTTGTTATATAATATATATCTTGAAAAAATACGGAAAGAAGGTGCATAAATTTTGAAAAAAGTAGGAAAAGCTATACTGATTTTTATAGTAGTAACTTTAATTATAAACTTTATATTAGCATTATTTTCTACATTTTTACCAATTTCATTTTTAAAACCAACAGAACTTATTGAAGCACCAAAAGTATTTGCTAAGATACATATAGCAAATCATGTATTGTTAATAAATCAAACTATAGTAAACACTTGGGTATTAATGTTATTAACAATAGTAATCTTGCTTTTGGGTACAAGAAATTTAAGTTTAGATAAACCAAAAGGTTTTCAGTTGATTTTAGAGGAATATTATAAATTTATAGAAAAAACATTTTTAGCAAATTATAAACAATATAAAGCTAAGTTTATTCCTTTATTTTCAGCCTTATTTGCCTTTATATTATTTGCAAATTTAAGTGTATTTTTATTCCCATTTATATTTATGGTAAATAAAGAAGGGGGAACATATTTTGTAAGACCTTTCTTTAGAACTGCAACTGCAGATATTAATACTACACTAGGTTTAGCAATAATAGTAACAGTTTTATTTGTAACTTGTTGGATTAAAAGACAAGGATTATTAGGTGTATTTAAAGAATTATGTCATCCATTTGTAATAATGTTACCTATAAATTTAATTGGGGAATGTGCAAAACCAATTAATATTTCAATGCGTTTATTTGGTAATATGTTTGCAGGACTTGTTATTATGGCTTTGTTATATGGTATAAGCGTTAATAATGTATTGTCTACATGGACATTTAATTTATTAAAAGGAAGCTTTTCATTCTCAGTTTTGTGGCCAGCAGTACTACAACTATATCTTGATTTATTCATAGGTATATTACAAGCATTTGTATTTACTGTATTGTCATCTGTTTATGTAGAGCAAGCCTTAATTGGTGAAGAATAGAAGGAGGAGAAATGGGAGTTGAAATAGTAAAAGCAGCAGCATTATTGGGAGCTGGGATTGCAGCTTGTGGTGGTATAGGTGCAGGACTTGGTCAAGGTTTAACATCAGCATATGCAGTTGAAGCAATTTCAAGACAACCTGAAGCTAAAAGTGAAATAATGAGTACATTATTTATAGGTTGTGCGATAACAGAATCAACTGGTATATATGCTTTATTAATTTCACTAATATTAATATTGTTGAAAGGATAATGGTAAAAAAACATGGAAAATAGCTTGATATCAATAGATTTATCTATGATAATTCAAATGATAAATTTTCTTATAATGGTTTATGTTTTTTGGAGATTATTCGGTAAAAAAATTGGTGGAATAATTGAGGAAAGAAAAAAAATAGCTCTTAAAGATTTGGAAAAAGTTAATGAAGAAAGAAAAACATTAGAAGAACAAAAGGCGACTTCTGAAAAATTAAGAAAAGAATCAAAAAGAAGAGCTAATGATATAATTATAAAAGCTGAAAAACAAGCTGATGAAAGAAAAGAACAAATTCTAGCTAATGCTAATCAAACAAGAGAAAGAATGTTAATGAAGGCTGAAGCAGATATTGTTAAAATGAAAGAAAAAGCAAAAGCTGAATTACAACAAGAAATAGGAAAAATGGCTATTGATTTAGCAGAAAAGATACTTAAAGAAAATATTTCAAAAGATGAAAATTTACAAAATAAGAGTATAGAAAACTTTATTGATGAAATAGGTGAATAAAATGAGTGATAGAAAAGTAGCAATGGTTTATTCACAAGCAATATATGATATAGCTAAACAAAAGGATCAAATTTTTCCAGTTTTAGAAATGTTAGAAATATTGGTGCAACATATTAAAGATGATGAAGAATTTAAAAAATTTCTTGAATATCCAATTATAGATGCAACAATAAAAAAAGAAATATTGAATGTAATTTATCAAGATATTAAAGATATTCCTATAGAAGTTTTAGATTATTTAATTGATAAAAAGAGATTAGCTAATATTTCTGAAATTAAAGATGAATATTTGAAAATCTATAATGAAAATCATAATAGATTAATTGTTACAGCAATATTTGCTAAGGAATTAACAGAAGAACAAAAAACAAGACTTATAAGAAAATTAGAAAAGATAAAAAATAAAAAGATATTACTTCATGTAGTAGTAGACAAAAGCATAATTGCTGGAGGAATTCTAAAAATAGGTGATGAAGTAATAGACGGTTCTATAAGAACACAAATAAAAGAATTTAAAAATAGATTTTAGGAGGTGAAGTAAGTGAGTATAAAGCCAGAAGAAGTTAGAGATATTATTAAATCAGAGATAGAAGGCTATAAGAAAAATTTAGACAAAAAAAATGTCGGAACTGTTGTCGAAATAGGTGACGGAATAGTAAATATTTACGGTCTAAGAGATTCAATGTCAGGAGAATTACTAGAATTTTCTAATGGCTCTGTAGCTATGGTCTTAAATCTTGAAGAAAATAATGTTGGGGCAGTAATGCTAAAGACTAATGGTAGTATAAAAGAAGGAGATATAGTCAAAGGTACTGGTAAGATTACTCAAGTTCCAGTAGGAGAAGCTATGTTAGGTCGTGTTGTAGATTCACTAGGTAATCCTATTGATGGAAAAGGTGCTATAAATACTTCTAAGTATATGGATGTAGAACGAACAGCATCTGGTATCATAGATAGAGCACCAGTAAGTGAACCTTTACAAACTGGTATAAAATCTATAGATGGTATGGTACCTATAGGAAGAGGACAAAGAGAATTAATAATTGGAGATAGACAAACAGGAAAGACAGCTATAGCTATAGACACAATAATAAATCAAAAGAATACAGATGTATATTGTATTTATGTTGCAATAGGTCAAAAAAGATCTACAGTTGCAAATATAGCTAAAAAATTGGAAGAAGCTGGAGTTATGGATAAAACAATAATAGTAGCCGCAACAGCTTCAGAACCAGCATCAATGCAATATTTAGCACCTTATTCTGGTGTTACCATGGGAGAGTATTTCATGGATAATGGAAAACATGTATTAATTGTATATGATGATTTATCAAAACATGCTGTAGCTTATAGAGAAATGTCTTTACTATTAAAAAGACCGCCTGGAAGAGAAGCATATCCTGGAGACGTTTTCTATTTACACTCAAGATTACTAGAAAGAGCTGCTAAATTAAGCCCTGAATTAGGTGGTGGAAGTATAACAGCTTTGCCAATAATAGAAACACAAGCAGGAGATATATCAGCATATATTCCAACTAATGTAATTTCAATTACAGATGGACAAATATTCTTGGAAACAGATTTATTCAATTCTGGATTTAGACCAGCAATTAATGCAGGACTATCAGTTTCAAGAGTAGGAGGTTCAGCACAAATAAAGGCAATGAAACAAGTTGCTTCAAGAGTTAAATTGGAACTTGCACAATACAATGAGTTATTAGCATTTGCACAATTTGGATCAGATCTTGATAAGGCTACAAGAGAACAACTTAATAGGGGAGAAAGAATAATGGAAATATTAAAACAAGCTCAATATAAACCTTATGAAGTTGAAGATCAAGTTTTGGTATTTTATGCAGCAACACATGGTAAGTTAGATGATATAGATATAGAAGATGTAAGAAATTTTGAAGAAGAAATGTTGCAATCAGCTAGAAATACGACAGATTTATTAAAACATATTAAAGAACAAAAAACTATTACAGCTGATATAGAAAAAGAAATAGAAGATTTCTTGACACAATTCAAGAAAGACTATGTACATTAGAGGTAATAGAAAATGGCAGCAAATACTAAAGAAATAAAAGAAAGAATAAATAGTATAAAAAATTCAAGACAAATTACTAATGCAATGAATATAGTGTCATCAACAAAATTTAAAAAATATCAAAATTTAACATTTAAATCAAGAGCATATTCAGGTGCAATGAATAAAGTTTTTGAAAATATTTTATCTAGTGCTGTTGGTAAACATCATGTCTTATTTGATGGAAAAAATAAGGTAAAAAAGGTTTGCTTAATAGTTATGACCTCTGACAGAGGACTTTGTGGAAGTTTTAATAGTAATGCCATTAAGAGAATGGAAAATAAAATAAAGACTTTCAAAAAGGAAAATAAAAAAGTATCTGTAATATCAATAGGTAAGAAATTAAGAGATTATTGTTTGGATAGAGATATTACTGTTGATAGTGAATATATCCAATTGATACCAGAAACTATGTTTGAAAAAGCAAAATTAATAAGTTCTGATATAGTTAATAACTATTTATCAGATAAGTATGATGAAGTTTATCTAATTTATTCAAAATTTGTATCAGTTATTGAATATAAATTGGAAGAAGAAAGACTTTTACCTTTTGAAAATAATGTAGAAAAAACTAAAAAAGCAGATTTTATCTTTGAACCTAATGAAGAAGATGTGTTAATAGATTTAATACCACAGTTGCTTAATATTAAGATATATCAAGCTTTGTTGGAAACAACAGCAAGTGAACATTCTGCAAGAATGATGGCAATGAAAAATGCTAGTGAAAATGCAGATGATTTGATAAAACAATTAACTCTAGAATACAATAGAATAAGACAAGCAAAGATAACTCAAGAAATAAATGAAATTGTAGGAGGAGCATCAGCTCTTAAGTAAAGGAGGTGCAATATTTGAAAAATAAGGGAGTAATAACTCAAATAATAGGACCAGTAATAGATGCAAGATTTGATGATAAATTACCAGAAATATATAATGCCTTAGAAGTCTTTTTAAATGGTAAAAGAATAGTTGCTGAAGTACATTCACATCTTGGAAATAACACAGTTAGAGCAGTAGCTATGTCAAATACTGATGGATTAAAAAGAGGATTAGAAATAAATGATACAATGGCACCAATACAAGTACCAGTAGGTAAGGAAACTTTAGGAAGAATCTTTAATGTATTAGGAGAAACTGTTGATAACAAAGGTGAAGTTAAAACAGAAATGAGAGAATCTATACATAAAGAAGCTCCAAGCTTTGAAGAACAAGGAGGAAGTTTTGAAATCCTTGAAACAGGAATAAAAGTAGTAGACTTATTAGCACCATATTTAAAAGGTGGTAAGATAGGACTATTCGGAGGAGCTGGAGTAGGAAAAACTGTATTGATACAAGAATTGATTAATAATATTGCCAAGGGTCATGGAGGTTTATCTGTCTTTGCTGGTGTAGGTGAAAGAACAAGAGAAGGAAGAGACCTATATAATGAAATGTCAGAAAGTGGTGTTATAAACAATACAGCCTTGGTATATGGGCAAATGAATGAACCGCCTGGGGCAAGATTAAGAGTAGCATTGACAGCTTTAACAATGGCAGAATATTTTAGAGATAAGCAAGGACAAAATGTATTGCTATTTATAGATAATATATTCAGATTTACACAAGCAGGAGCTGAAGTTTCAGCATTATTAGGAAGAATGCCATCAGCAGTTGGATATCAACCAAACTTATCAACTGAAATGGGTGCCTTACAAGAAAGAATAACTTCAACACAAACTGGATCAATAACATCAGTTCAAGCTGTATATGTTCCAGCGGATGACTTAACTGACCCAGCACCAGCTACAACATTCTCACATCTTGATGCAACAACAGTTTTATCAAGACAAATAGCATCATTAGGTATATATCCAGCAGTTGATCCATTAGATTCAACATCAAGAATTTTGGAACCAGATATAGTTGGTAATGAACATTACAAAGTTGCAAGAGAAACACAAAAGGTATTGCAAAGATATAAGGAATTACAAGATATTATAGCTATATTAGGTATGGATGAATTGGGTGATGAAGATAAAGTAATAGTTAATAGAGCAAGAAAAATACAAAGATTTTTCTCACAACCATTTTCTGTTGCTGAACAATTCACTGGAATGAAGGGTAAATATGTACCTTTAAAGGAAACTATAAGAGGATTTAAAGAAATTTTAGATGGAAAATATGACGATTTACCAGAACAAGCTTTTCTATTTGTTGGAACAATAGATGAAGCAGTAGAAAAAGCTAAAAAAATGGCAGGTGAATAAAATGGCAGAACTTTTACAAGTTTTGGTAGTTTCACCAAAGGGAGAAGAGTTTAATTTTCCAAATGTAAGTTTTTTGAAAGTAAAATCTTCAAGAGGAGATGTAGGTATAAGACCTAAGCATATAAATTATGTTACAGCCTTAGGGTCTGGTCAATTATTAATTAGACAAGAAAATAAGGAACATCTATATGTAATTTCTGGAGGTTTTTTGGAAGTTAAAGAAAATAAGCTAACAATTCTAGCTGAAGATATTATTGAAGCTTCTAAGGAAAGTGCTATTCGTTTGGAAAGAGAACAAGCAATTAAGAAAGCAACTGAAGAAAAACTTAAGGAAGATAGAGATATTCTTGGAACTAAGAAAAGAATTCAAGATAGTTTGAGAAGATAATAAGTGGAATTTTTAAAAATTCCACTTTTTTATATATAAAATTTAATATGTTTATAAAAAAACAAAAAATACAAATAAATTGCAATTATTTTTCACTTTATTTTGCCATTTATTGCTTTTTTTAAAATAGGAGCATATAATATAAGCAGAGGTGAATTAATATGAATAAAAAGAATATTAAATGGAATTTAAAATTTATATTATTAGGAATGTTACCATTTTTATTTTATGGCAACACAATATATGCAGAAAATATAAAAATTTATGTTGATGCACAAAATAAAAAAGTTTTAACAGAAGAAGAGTATGCTAAAATAGATAATAATGAAAAGGGAAAATATAAGCCTGTAATTATTGATGAAAATAATAAGACATATACCATAAATATTGATAATGGATTACACTATATTTCAATAAAGTCAAATGAAACTGGGTCAGAAAGTAATTACAGTAATGATGGTGCTAAAGGAGGAGATAATGGTATTGTAATTGGAGTAAATTCTAAACTTACAGGTATAAAAAATGGTAAAAATAATAGTATTGTCTTAGGTAATAATCTTGATGTTGATGGGGCATATAATGTTGTTTTAGGAATAGATTACTATAATGGTGATAATAAGCTTACAAAAGTATCTGGAGAACACAATGTAGTTATAGGGCAAGGGAATTTAGTTGGATGGACAGCAATTAATAAAAATGCTGATAAAAATAATCGATTAGCAGAATGGGAATACACTAAAAAAGGATCTGATCAAAATGTAGTTACAGGTATGACAAATACAATTAGTGGTGGTAGTGTTATTTACGGTAAAAGTTCTAAAGTTGAAGATTTAGGAATGTCATTTGGATATGGAAATGAAGTTATAGGTTCAGATTCTAAATATAAATATGGGGAAAAAGAATACCGAGGAGGACAACATGGCTTAGCATTAGGGTCATTTCTTTTTTCAGTAGGAGAAGATGCTATATCAATTGGTCGTGAATCATATGCTATAGGTAATTATACAATTGCAAGTGGTAGTAATTCAAAGGCTATAGGATTAGCAAGTATGGCATATGGATATAATTCAAATGTAAATGGTGACTGGTCTTTAGCAATAGGACCTTATTCAAATGCTAATGTTAGATTGGCAACAGCATTAGGTGCAAGTTCAAAAGTAAATTATGAAACTGGTGTAGCTTTAGGTTATGGTTCTATATCAAATCGAGATAAAGGGACTTTAGGTTATGTTCCATTTGTTGATAAAGTAGATTTGAATAAAAAAATAGGAAATGATAAAAAATATGATGAATGGGTTAAGGCATATAATAATTTGAAAGTAAAAAAAGATGAATTAAAAACTAAGCCCGATGATAAAAATTTAAAAGAAGAGGTTGAAAGATTAAGTGCTGCAAATATACTGGCATATAATAAGGCAATTTGTATGTGGAAATCAACAGGAGCCACAGTATCTATAGGTAATGAAGATACAGGAATGACTCGTCAATTAACAGGACTTGCAGCTGGTAGTGAAGATACAGATGCAGTTAATGTTGCTCAATTAAAACAAGTAATAAAGAATCAATATATAAACGTAAAAGCAGGAGGAAAAACTATAAATGTTAAATTAGGAGATACTTTAGAGTTAGAAGGAAAGGGTATTGATATATCAGTAACTAATAAACAACCTAATACTAGTCAACCTGCTGTAACACCACAAACTCCAGCTACACCAACAGAAACTAAAACACCAAAAGAACATACAGCAACCTTTGAAGTAAAAGGGAATGTTGGAGGCTCAAATACATTTGAATATGTTTCAGGTGAAAAAGTTTTATCTGAAGAAGAATATTCTAAGTTAAAAAGTGATGAAAAAAAGAATGTAATATTACGTGTTAAAGATGGTGAAAAAGTCATAACAAATGTAGCTAACGGTGTCAAAGAAAAAGATGCAGTAAATGTAAGTCAATTAAATGAAATTAAATCAAAACTACAAGATGATGTTAAAGAAGTAGTCAAAAAATCTGATCTTGCTTTAGGAGGTATATCAAATGCAGTAGCTATAGCTAACTTACCACAAGTAAGTGGAGATAAAAAGTTTAATTTAGCAGCAGCATATGGCTATTATGGAGGCTCACATTCAGTAGCAATAGGTTTTAGTGGAACAAATGATAAGAAAAACTTTATATATAAATTAAGTGGTTCAGTAAATACAAAAGGAAATCTTGCACTTGGAGTTGGAGCTGGAGTGATGCTTGGAAGTGTTGATAATAAGGATAAGAAAATTGAAAAATTAACTAACGAAAACATATTAATTAAACAAAATTTAAAAAAGCAAGGAAATGAGATAAAAGAATTAAAAGAAATTATAGAAGAATTAAGAGCGATTATTAAAAATAAATAAAAAAAGTATAATATATGAAGGGTATAAATATGAGATATAGTTTAAAATATAAAACAAAATTAATGGTGTTAACTATATTACAATTTTTATTCTATTCAAGTATAGGATATGCTGACACTATTAAAGTATATGTTAATGGACAAAATAAAAAAGTTTTAACAGAAGAAGAGTATGCTAAAATAGATAATAATGAAAAGGGAAAATATAAGACTGTAATTATTGATGAAAATAATAAGTCATATACTATAAATATTGATAATGGATTACATTATTTTTCTACATTTCCCAATAATCCACAATCAGAAAAATTTGCAAATTATAACAATGATGGAGCTCGTGGGGATGGTTCTATGGCTATAGGATATGATACAAGGGCACTAGGATTAGGGGCAATGGCAGTAGGTAATAGGGCATATGCAGAAAAGGCTGATGATAGTAGTATTGGTTATGAAGCATATGCAGCAGGACATTCATCTAATGCAATTGGATATCAAGCAACAACTTTAGGATTTCTTTCAACAGCAGTTGGGACTCAAGCCAATGCTTTTGATATGATGTCAACAGCTTTAGGTGCAGGTTCATATGCTATTAATTCAGCATCAACAGCCTTGGGAGGTTCATCATATGCAGGAGAAATTAGTACAACGGTTGGTGCTATGTCTAAGGCGTTTGGTAAAGGGTCTGTTACTTTAGGTGTAACATCATATGTAGGTGATAAACAAAAAGAAGAAGAGTATATTAAATATAATAATATTCAGTATTATTATAATCAATTAATACAAAATGATGAAATAAAGAAAAAGTATAAAAAAGAATTTGATGAAATAGCTAAAATTGATCAAAATAAAGAAAATAAAAAATGGTATATAGAAAGTATGAAATTAAGAGCAAAAATTTTGGCTGAAGACAATAATTCTATAGAATTTGGAACAGCTATTGGGGTTGCTTCTAAAGTATATAATAGTTATGGTGTAGCATTAGGTTCATTTAGTACTACTAAAGAAATTAAAAATAAAGGATATTTAACAGATCAAAAAACAAAAGATGTATATGCAGTATCTGTTGGAGAAGAAAAAATAAAAAGAAGAATCCAAGGTCTAGCA
Organism: Sneathia sanguinegens; assembly: GCF_001517935.1. Classification (NCBI taxonomy): domain Bacteria; kingdom Fusobacteriati; phylum Fusobacteriota; class Fusobacteriia; order Fusobacteriales; family Leptotrichiaceae; genus Sneathia; species Sneathia sanguinegens. The sequence goes on along the minus strand of NZ_LOQF01000017.1, from coordinate 2,405 downwards.
GATGGTGCAGAAGATGATGAAGCAGTAACAGTTGCACAATTGAAGAAACTCCAAAAGAGTATACAAAACCAAGGTGCAAATGAAGAAGTAGATAAAAAAATAGAAGGTATTAATAAAAAATCAGATCTAGCATTAAGTGGTGTATCAAATGCAGTAGCTATAGCTAATTTACCTAATGTATCAGGAGATAAGAAGTTTAGCTTAGCAGCATCATATGGATACTATGGTAGTTATCATGCAATTGCTATTGGCTTTAGTGGAACAAATGATAAGCAAAACTTTACATATAAATTAAGTGGTTCAGTAAACAATAAGGGAAATCTTGCATTAGGTATTGGTGCTGGAGTTATGCTTGGTGATGTAGATGGACATAATATTGACAAATTAAATGTAAAAAAATTAACTGAGAAATTAGAGTTTGCTAATGAAAAAATAGAAAAATATGAAAAGCGTCAACAAGAAATAGATAAGAAAATAAAAGAACTAATTGAATATAAAGAAAATTCAGAAAAACGTATTAAAGAATTAGAAAAGAAATTAGAAATTTTAATTAAAAATAAATAATATGAACTGATCCCCAAAAGTTAGACCTAAAAAATAACTAATATAAAAAAGTCTTGAAAATAAATGGGGGGGGGTAGAATTAAAGAGGGAGATGTTTTAAATGAAGAAGATTATTTTATTTAGTTGTTTTTTAAGCATTTTAAGCTTAGCTATAGAACCTAAATTAAATTATGCAGTAGACAATAAAGGAAATGTAATAATCAATGGAGGAAAAGATTTTTCAAATTTAACTGAAAATTCTGATCATAATTTTTTAGTTGGTTTTGGACATAAGATAAAGACAGGATATAATAATTTTCTATTAGGGTATAATAATAAGTTTGAAATTGGTAAAAACTCTTTGATGTTAGGGAGTGATAATGAAATCTTAAATGAAGGAAAATATAATAATAATGATGGTATAATGCTTGTAGGTGATAATAATAAAGTTACTGATAGCCAATTTGCTTTTATTCAAGGTAAAAGAAATAACCTAGATCGTAATTATGCTTCAAGTATTATTGGTGATGATAATAAGGCGGTATTTAGTGAATATTCAAATGTTTTAGGTCATAATAATGAATTGAATGGAAGTTCATTTTCAAGTATTAATGGAAGCGAAAATACAGTCAAAGGCTTAAGTTTTCATTCACAAGTTTTTGGATTTAGAAATAAAGTTGAAAAGGGACAAAATGCATTTATTCATGGTGATGATAATAATATAAAGAATAGTGCTTTTTCACATATTGAAGGATATGGAAGTGAAATAAATAATGATGATAATACTTTTGATACTACAAAAAATTCAACTACAAAAAATTCAAACTATATTTTTGGAGATTATAATAAAATATTAAATTCTGAAAATTCATATATACAAGGTAAATCATCAAAAATTAAAAATGCAACAAATTCATATATACAAGGTTATGCATCAAAAATTGAAAATGCAACAAACAGTCCAATTACAAACAGTTCAATTATAGGAGGATATTTTAGTAGTGTAAATATGAATAATTCATTAGCAATAGGTTCATTTAGTACTACTAAAGAAATTAAAAATAAAGGATATTTAACAGATCAAGATACAAAAGATGTATATGCATTAGCTGTTGGTGGTAAATATGTATATAAAGATAATAAAGGAAATGAAACAGTATATAAAGCAAAAAGAAGAATCCAAGGTCTAGCAGATGGTGCAGAAGATGATGAAGCAGTAACAGTTGCACAATTGAAGAAACTCCAAAAGAGTATACAAAACCAAGGTTCAAATGAAGAAGTAGATAAAAAAATAGAAGGTATTAATAAAAAATCAGATCTAGCATTAAGTGGTATATCAAACGCTGTAGCTATAGCTAACTTACCACAAGTAAGTGGAGATAAAAAGTTTAATTTAGCAGCAGCATATGGATACTATGGTGGCTCACATTCAGTAGCAGTAGGCTTTAGTGGAACAAATGATAAGCAAAACTTTATATATAAATTAAGTGGTTCAGTAAATACAAAAGGAAATCTTGCATTAGGTATTGGTGCTGGAGTTATGCTTGGAAGTGTTGATAATAAGGATAAGGTTATAGAACAATTAAAAGAAGAAAATAGAAAACGTGATGAAAAAATATATAAACAAGGACAAGAAATTAAAGAATTAAAAGAAATAGTTAATAAATTAATTCGTAAGTAATAATGAGAAGATCTCATATGTATTATGGGGTCATTTTTTTGAAAAATATATATATTTAGTTAAAAAAGTTTATGAAATTAAAAGATATAAATTTAAATAAATGCAGTATATAAAGAACATTTAGTTAAAAAATAAACAAGTAATTATAAAAAAAACTGTTTTTTTTTTTTTTTTTTTTTAA
>NZ_LOQF01000016.1 GCF_001517935.1 Sneathia sanguinegens | reverse complement strand
AAAAAAAAAAAAAAAAAAAAAAAAAAAAAAAAAAATAATAATAATAAATAAAAAAATAAGATGTCATCGACATCTAATTTTTCTTTGAACCACAAACAAAATATAACTTTGCAGTTTGTTGTTCCCTAATTATTTTTAAATTATTTTTTAATATTTCTTTTTTTACTTCTTCTTTTCTATAAATAGGATAAACTAAATAAAATTTAGATTTATCACTCTTTAAAAAAGAATAAATTTTTTTACATATATTTTCTAGATTAAGTAAAGTTTCAAATTTTGAATTTTTTACAACTTCATTTTTAGGATATTTACCTGATTCTAACTTATAATAGGGTGGATTTGAAATAATATAGTCAAATTTTCCTTCATATTTTATAATATCTTCATTAATTGCCTTTATTTTTAAATTATTTACTCTTATATTTTTTTCTAATAATTTAAACACATCTTTTTGTATCTCAACTGCAACTATATTTTTATTATATCCATAGAGTTTAAAACTAATATAGCCACTACCAGCTCCTATTTCAAGTATATCTCCTACACTTATATCATCTTTTAACATAAAATTAACAAGTTCTATCGCATCTGTTGTAATATTAAAATTTTCATTATTTAATTTAATTGTATAAGTTCCTATTGTTTCTATCATATTACCAATATAACTCTTTACCATATTTTCCGAAGGCATTTAATATTCTTCCTTCATCATTTTGCTTAATTTGATAAAATTCTACTCTTCTATTAAATGCTTTATTTACTTCCTTTACTAATTCTCTAAAATCTAGTCTATCTTCTGCAGTGAAATAAAAAATTAATTTTTCTTCGCCAAAAGTATATTCTCCTATAACAAGATTCATTTCAGGTAAAATTCTTTTTACTATTTTTTTACATTTAAAATAGGCTTCATCTGCTTTTTTATCTAAAGCTGGCAATGTTTCTATTTCTTTTTTATTTAATTTTCTCTTAACTTCTCTTATTTTTATATCTTCTACTTCTTCATTTTTAGGAATGAATTTATTTTTACTTATAACCATCCCTATTTGATCTCCTCTTATTGTTTCAACTATTACATAATCCCCCTTAGAATAATCTTCATCTTCTTGAACAATAAAAGGATATACCTTTTTAGTTTTCCTAAATTTTATATTTAATATATTCAAAGTACTCCTCCTTCTACAAAACTAAAATATCCCTTTTTGCTTATTATTATATGATCCAATAAATTAATCTCAAATATTTTAAGTCCTTCTTTTATTTTTAATGTAACTTTAATATCATCATTAGATGGTACCAATGAGCCTGAAGGATGATTATGTGCAATTATTATATTTTTAGCATTTAAACATAATACCTTCGTTATTATTTCACGCAAAAACACTATACTTCTATCTATTGTACCTTTAAATATAGTTTCATGTTTTATTAAATTTAAATTTGTCGTTAAAAATATTATATCAAATCTTTCCTTTAATTCATAAGCTAGTTCTTGCCTTAAAAAATTTATTAAACTTGCTGTATCAGAAATTTTTTTCTCATTTGATATAAAATTTTGAAGATAATCTTTATAGAAAATTTCTATTAATAATTTTTTTAATATCTTAAATTTTATTGGTACACTTATATCATTTTCAAAAATATAATTATCTCTTGCTAGAATATTAGCCAAATTAGCATATGTTTTTAATAACTTTTTTGCTTTTACCTTTGTATATTTTTCTCCAATTATATATAACATTAATTGTAATAATTCTACTTCTGTAAGAGCATCACACCCATATTTCAAATATTTTTCTTCTAATTTCATATTAAACCCCTTATATTTAAAGCAAAATATGGTCTAATACATATATATTCTAGCATATTTTTTTTAATAAAATAAGATGCACAAGTACTTTTGTGCATCTTTTATTTCAACCTGAGTTTCTAAGTCCTGTTGCTATTCCATTTATGCAAGTATGTATAGCTTTTAGTAAATTTTCATCACCAAAGCCTTCTCTTTCTTTTTGTAATAATTTTATTTGTAATTTATTCAAAGCATTAAAATATGGTACTCTATTATTCAAACTTTCCTTCAATTCAATATTATCTTCTAATAAAGTTTTTTTCGATGAAACCTTAAGTATCATTTCTTTTGTTAATTTATATTCTTCTAATATCATAGAAAATATATCTTCTGCTTCTTTTTTATCCTTTGCTAAACTTAAATAAAGCTTTGCTATTTCCATATCTGTTTTTGCAAGTAACATATCTACATTCGATATTTGAGTTCTAAAGAATGGAAAATTGTTATACATTTCCTTTAATTCTTCTATATTTTCATTTGCTAATGCTGTACCTAAGCCATACCATCCTGGTAACATAATTCTTGTTTGTGACCATGAAAATACCCAAGGAATTGCTCTTAAATTTTCTATGCTTCTTCCACTTTTTCTACTTGCAGGTCTTGAACCTAAATTCAATTTTGAAATTTCTGTTATTGGTGTTATGTCATAAAAGAAATCTATAAATTTTTCTTTTGAAAAAACTAAATCCCTATATTTTTTATAGCTTATATTAGACAATTTTTCCATAATATTTTCATATTTATCCAAATTTTCTTGACTATTAACCTGTCCAACTTCCAAACTTGCTGTAATCAATGCTTCCAAATTATACATACCATTATTATAATTTCCGTATTTAGCATCTATTATTTCTCCTTGTTCAGTCAATCTAATTTTTCCTTTAATACTTCCATTTGGTTGTGCTAAAATTGCTTCATAACTTGGTCCTCCACCACGACCAACTGTTCCACCTCTACCATGAAAATAGCTAATATTAATTCCATATTTTTCACCTAATTTTATTAGATTTTTTTGTGCCTTATATAATGAATAACTAGAAGTTAAGTAGCCTCCATCCTTATTACTATCAGAATAACCAAGCATTACCTCTTGTTCATAATTATTAGCTTTTAAAAAGTCTTTAACTATTTTTAAGTTAAACCACTTATCCATAACAACAATTGAATTTTCAAGATCTTCTATAGTTTCAAATAAGGGAACAATACTAACATTTTTTTGTATTCCTACTTCTTTTAGAAAAATAAGGGCTTCCAACATATCAGAAACATTGGTAGTATGTGAAATTATATTATGTTTTATAACATCATTTCCAAAATCATTTATCATTTTTTTTGCCACACTATATATTTCAAGTTCTGACTGCAATAATTCACTTTTTTTACTCTCTAATATTGCTAAAGGTCTTGGATCATTTTCTAAAATATTCAATAATAATTTACATTTTTCTTCTTCACTTAATTTTTCATAATTATTTTCAATATTAGCTAATCTTAACAATTCAGCCACACATTTTTCATGTATACTTGAATCTTGTCTTAAATCAACAGTTGATAAATAAAAACCAAAAGCCTTTACTGCTGTTATTAAATTTTGTAAAGTTCCAAACACAAAAATTTTTCCACTATATTTTTCCAAAGAATCTTTTATTTTCAATAAATCTTCTAATAATTCTTGGCTATTTTCATATGCTGGCAAATCAGTATTATTAGGCATAGTCGTTGTATCTAATTTTAACTTATATGCTGTTGCTATAACCCTATCTCTTATATAGCTAATCGCTTTTCTATATGGTTCTTTTTGTCTATGAATAGAAAAATCATGCGATTTTTCAACCAACTCTTTAACAGCTGTACTAACCTTTATCAAATCTTCACTCATTGAAAATTCTCTATACATTTTTTGTAATTTTTCAATATATGATGATATTAAAACAGTTGCTGCCATTTTTATTGTTTTTTCTAAAGTATGAGCTGTAACATATGGATTTCCATCTCTATCTCCACCAACCCATGTACCAATTTTAATAGGTATTATTGTATTCTTAAATTTATATTTTTCAGCCATTTTATTATATTTAATAATTAAGTCTGGTATAGCTTGTAAAAAAGTTGATTTATAATAACTCATAATATTGCTTATTTCATTTTCTACTCTTAATTTGGTACTTCTTAATGTGTCAGTTTGTAGTAGAATATTTATATCTTTTTTCAATTCATTTTCCCATAAATTTTTATCTATTAAATGTTCTTTAACTTTATCATAATCTATTAAAAGATTATATATATTTTCTACCAAATCTAGAATACTTTTTCTTTGTATTTGAGTAGGATGTGCGGTTAATACTGGTGTTACCTCTATTTTTTCTATATTTTCCTTTGAGTTTATCAAATTAAAGGCATGTTCTAAATTTTCTTTTTTTATTTTATTTTGATTTTTATCACGAATCATTTTTTTATAAGTTATAACATCTTCTGCTATATTAATTAAAAGTGGTATAAAAGCTAATACCCTTGATAACTCATAGGCTTTATCATAGGGTATTTCATCAATATTTTGTGTTAATGTTGCTTTTTTTATTTCTTCATCTTTTATAGAATTTATTAAAGTATTTACTAAAATATTTATTTCTTCGTTCATTACTTTCTTCCTTTTTTATTTTTACTTTCTTTTTTTTGTTTACCTGTAGAAATTTCAACTATAGGTTTTTTTGCATCCTTTCTATTCATTGCTTTCATTATATCTTCAGCTTCTTTGAAAGGAACAGTTATAAATGAAAATTTATCCATTATTTTTATATCCCTTATTTTTCTACCGGGTACTTTAGCTTTTTTATGAATTAATTGTAATAATTTTGATGGTGTCATTCCATCTTTTTCTCCTAATGCTATAAATAGTCTTGTTTTATCATCTACTTTAACACTAACATCTTTTATTTCATTATAATTTTCTTTTAAAAATTCATCATCATAAATATGTCTTAATAAAGATGCAACAATTACATCTGTATTTCTATTAGACAATATTTTTCTTGCTAAATCTAGATATTGTGTATAATCTTCTTCTAAGACAATTTCTTCTATACTTGCTAGTAAATTTTCTTTTTTAGCTTCTAATATTTGTTCTACATTTGGAACTTTTTCTTTTACAATTTCTGATTTTGTTAATCTTTTTATTTGAAGCAATTTATTAATTTCTCTTGGACTTACAAAAGTAACTGCAATTCCTTTCTTTCCAGCTCTTCCTGTTCTTCCTATTCTATGAACATAAGCTTCAGGTTCTTGTGGAATTGAATAATTAATAACATGTGTCAAATCAGATACATCTATACCTCTAGCTGCTACATCTGTTGCAACCAAAATATTTAATATCTTTTGCTTAAATAAATCTAATGTTTTTTCTCTCAATCCTTGAGTAATATCTCCATGTATACATTCTGCATCATAACCTCTAGATTTCAATTTTTTAGTAACTTCATCCACATCTTGCTTTGTTTTACAAAATACTATTCCATAAAAATCTGCTCTATAATCTAATACTCTGCATAAAGCTTCAAATTTATCATCAGGTCTAACTTCAAAATATATTTGCTTAGTTAAATTAGTAGTTAATTCCTTTTTCTTAACCTTTATTTTTTTGAAACTTGGCATAAATTCTTTTGCAATTTGCAAAATTTCTTTTGGCATAGTTGCAGAAAAGAATAACATTTTCTTATCTTCATTTGTACTTTTTAAAATTTCTTTTATATCATCTACAAAGCCCATATTAAGCATTTCATCAGCTTCATCAAGAATAAAATATTCTAGTTCATTTAATTTCAATGCTTTTTTATTTAACATATCCATTACACGACCCGGTGTACCTACTACTATATCAACACCTTTTTTCAATGATTTAAGTTGTGTTTCAATAGAAGCTCCTCCATATACAGCCGTAATTTTAATATCTTTATCTCCTTTTAATGAATATATTTCCTCAGATACTTGTACTGCTAATTCTCTAGTTGGTGTTAATACAATAGCTTTTACCTTTTTTTCTGGCTTTAATAATTCCAATATTGGTAAACCAAATGCTGCTGTTTTTCCAGTACCAGTCTGTGCTTGCCCAATTAAATTTGTTTGTTCTTTTAATAACTCTGGTATAACTAAAGCCTGTATTTCCGTAGGCTCTAAAAACCCTTTTTCATAAATTGCTTTTAATGTTGATTTACTTAATCCTAATTCTTCAAATTTCATTTATTTCCTTTCTGGCAATTCTAAGAAAAATTTTCCAAATTTACCTTGTCTAAAATCTCTTAGAATTCTTTTTGAAACTATTTCGTAATCTAGTTCCTTTGTATTAATTAATAATCTCTTTTCTATTTTTTTCATAAGTGCATATATGTCATCATCTTCTTCTTTTGTTAGATTATATGCCATATATACCCTATCTATTATAGAAAATTCTTTCATTTTTTGTAACAATGAACTTGCAACCTCTTCTATAGCTACTACTTCATCTTTTATAGAGCCAGTAATTGCTAAGTTCAAAGCAACTTCATGACTATTAAATTTTGGCCATAATACTCCTGGTGTGTCTAGAATAAAGAAATTCTCATCAACACTTATCCATTGTTTTCCTCTAGTAAATCCTGGCAAATTACCTACACCTGCCTTACTTTTATTTGCAAGTTTATTTATTAATCTTGATTTACCTACATTAGGTATTCCTAATATCATAGCTCTAATTTGAGTTTTTCTCAAACCCTTTTTTTTCATTTTTTCTAATTTTATGTCGTATAATTTTTTGATATATGTTTTTAATTCTTTTAGATTAGTACCTTTTTCAGCACTCAATGCAATAATATAGTCCACACCTTCTTCTAAAAAATATTGCTTCCATTTTATAAAGTCTTTTTGTTCAACTAAATCAACCTTATTTAAAATGATAATTCTAGTCTTATTCTTAACTATATTATTTATTTCAGGATTTCTACTTGATAGTGGTATTCTTGCATCTAGTATTTCTATTACAACATCAATTTGTTTTAATTGTTCTACTATCATATCCATTGTTTTTTTCATGTGCCCAGGATACCAATTAATATTTGTTTTAGTCTCTATCATTTTTTTCCTCTAATCCTTTAATTATTAAAACAATTTCTCCTTTTAAAGGTTTATTTTCTACCAAATTTATCAAATCACTAACTTTACCACGAATAACTTGTTCATATATCTTAGTTAACTCTCTAGCAATTATCATTTCTCTATTTCCCAAATATTCATAAATATCTTTTAAAGTTTTTAATAATCTATTTGGTGATTCAAGAATAATTATAGGTCTTTTTTCATCCCTTAATTGATTAAATAAAGTCTGTCTACCTTTTTTTTTGGGTAAAAAACCTTCGTATGCTATTCTTCTCATACTATAGCCTGAAATACTTGCAGCACTAAGTATTGAAGAAGGACCAGGAATTGTAACTACTTTGAAGCCATTATTTATTGCTTCATCAACCAATTCATAGCCTGGATCAGAAATACAAGGCATACCTGCATCAGTAACAAGTGCTATATTTTTTTCTTGTTCTAATAAATTTATTATATTAGGTATCTGATGCTTTTTATTATGTTCATGATATTGATAAATAGTATTTTCTATTTCATAGTGTTTTAATAACTTTCTAGTAACCCTAGTATCTTCAGCAAAAATATAATCTACCTCTTTTAAAATTCTCACTGCTCTAAAACTAATATCTTCTAAATTACCTATAGGAGTTCCTACTATGTATAGCATTATTTTCCTTCCTTTAAATATTTAATGGCTGCTTTTAATTGTATATCTCCTTGTGCTATTATTTTTTTAGCTTTTTCTTCCCCATGCATTTCAATTAATACTTTTTTTATTTCTTTCATTCTATTATCAAGTGCTTGTTTTGTTTCATTAGCATAGCCCTTGCTTGATAACAAACTTTCCATTTTTACTTCAATATCAGGTTTTATACCTTTTTTATTAATATCAGAATTTTTAGGTGTTGAATACTTAGCTATTGTTATTTTCAAAGCATCTCCAGTTCTAAATTGTATTATATTTTGTGCAACACCTTTACCATATGTCTTTTCACCCATTATTGTAGCTCTTTTATAATCTTTTAAAATACCTGTTACAATTTCTGAAGCTGATGCACTTCCACCATTTACTAATACTACCATAGGTCCTGTATAACTTTGTTTTTTTGTTCTATTATATACATTTTCATTACCATTCTTATATTTAAGACTAACCATCTTTCTTTCATTTGTAAAAATAGATGCCAAATCTACAGCTTCATTAAGTGACCCTCCAGGATTAGTTCTTAAATCAAAGATTAATTTTTTCATACCTTTAGCTTTTAAATTATTAACAGCTTGTTCAACTTCATTTGCAACTCCATTACCAAATTGCAATAAACTAATATATCCAATTCCATCAGAAAGCATCTTATATTCAACATTATCTAATTTAATATTATCTCTAACTAATTTGATCTTTAATGGATCTTTTAAATTTTTTCTGATTATTTCAACTTCTACTACTGTACCCTTAGGTCCTTTTAACATTTTTGATGTTTCTACAGCTGATAAATCTTTAATATCTTTACCATTTACTTTTGTAACTCTATCACCTATTTGTATATTTGCCTTAAATGCTGGCGAACCAATAAATGGTGATATAACTTCCATATATTCACCTTTTTGTTTTCTTATTGACATTCCTACTCCTGAATATACTCCGTCTAAATTTTCATTCATATCTTTATATTCTTCTTGAGTTAAATATTCAGAATATGGATCATCTAAATTTGCCATTATTCCTCTTAAAGCTGCATCGTATTGATCTTTTATGCTTATTTTTTTATCTCCAACCCATACATCATCAACCAAATTTATTGTTTCTATAATTTTTTGTAATTCAGCAACATCTTTAAAACTTGCTTTTTTTATTGTACCTTTTTCTTCAAAAGTTGTGTTTGCTTGGCAATATTTTGAAACACTAAATGTTATTAAAACACCTGCACAAAAGCATAATATATATTTAATCTTTTCCTTCATTTTCTTCCTTTCTAAGATATAGCAAATATTCTATATTCCCTTTTGTTCCTTTTATAGGTGATGGTTCAACACCAATAATTTTAAATTTATATTTTCTAAATGAATCAAGAACTTTATCTATTGCTAACTTTCTATATTTTTCTTCTCTAACTATTCCATTTTTTCCGATAAATTCTTTTCCCACTTCAAATTGTGGTTTTATTAATACCACAACTTCAGCATTTTCTTTTGAAAAATCATATATATATTTTACAATTTTTGTTAAAGAAATAAAGGAAACATCCGCAACAACTATATCTGCTTTACCCTTTATTAATTGCTCTAATTTTAATTTGTTTATATGTGTATTTTCTATGCTTAATACTTTTTCATTAATTCTTAGTTTATAATCCAATTGATTTGTTCCAACATCAACACTATATACAAATTTCGCCTTATTTTGCAAGGCACAATCAGTAAAACCTCCAGTTGATGCTCCAATATCTAATACTATCTTATTTTCAAAACTTATTTTAAAAGTCTTTATAGCACCTTCTAATTTTAGTCCCCCTCGACTAACATAAGCTAGTTTTTCCTTTATTCTTATAGTTAAAATATCTTCTTCCTTAAGCATTGTACCAGCTTTAGTTAATAATTTGTCATTTATTAAAACATTTTCTGCCATAATTTCCCTTTTAGCTTTTTCACGACTATCAAAATATCCTTTTTCAAAAAGAATAAGATCTAATCTTTTTTTCATACCAAATAACCTCTAAATAATATAGTCAAAACTATTCCTAATAAACAACCCATTGCTACCTCAAAAGGAGTATGTCCTAAAAATTCTTTGAATGATTTGAATTCTTCACTTTGAAATAAATCTTTATCACTAATCATAATTCTATTAAGGGCTTTGGCATGCTTTCCTGCTTCTCTTCTAATTCCAGTTGCATCGTACATTACAACAATAGCTAATACAAATGATATTGTAAAAAGTGGATTACTTGTTCCATATACCAATGCTAATGCCGTACATAAAGAACCTACACTTGCTGAATGTGAACTTGGCATACCACCAGTTTCAAAAATTTTTGAAAAATCTAATTTTTTACCCTTAAATATCGGAGAAATAATCTTTATAGCCTGTGCAACTACCACACATAAAATAACTATATCTAAAATTCTATTATTTAATATTATTCCATTAGACATTTTTTTGACTCTTTCTATATTCCATAAATTCTTTTGTTATTTTACCTTTTTTATTAAATTTGAAAAAAATCATTGTATGACCTATAGCATATACTGCTGTACAATTAGCCTCCTTTTCAATTTTTTCTTCCAATTCTCTTGTTAAAACTTCATCCGAATTTGATAATATCTTAACTTTTATTATTTCTTGCTTTGCTATTGCCTTAGCAATACTATCAATTACTGCATCATTTAAACCCATTTTACCAATTCTGATAATAGGTTCAATATTATGAGCTAATTTTCTTAAATAATTTCTTTCTTTATTATTTAATTGCATACTACTCCTATTCCTTATTCATTTCAGCTAAACAAATACCTGTTGCTACTGAAACATTCAATGAATTAACTTTACCCTTCAATGGTATTTTAACTATCATATCACTATGTTCTCTAACTTTTTTTCTTATTCCATCACCTTCATTACCAACAACAAGCACAGATTTATCTGCATAATTTACACTATTATAATTAATCTTTGCTTCTCCAGCTGTAGCATATATGAAATAACCATATTTTTTTAATTTATCTAATGCTTGAGATATATTAACAACTTGTATTATATCAACATATTCTATAGCACCTGCTGATGTTTTTATTACTGTTTCAGTAACTTTAACATTATTTCTATCTTGTATGATTATACCTTTAACGCCAAAACATTCACAAGATCTAATTATAGCCCCAAAATTTCTTGGATCTTGAATTTGATCTAATACAACTATTGTTGATTTATCTTTTATTAATTCTTTTTCCAAGAATTGTTCTAATGTAACATAGTAGTTATATTCTAAAAGATATGCTACTACTCCTTGAGAATTATTTTCTCTTTTTTTTGTATAATATATTTTAATATTTTTTTTACTTGCAAGCCCTAGTAAATTTCTTATATTATCTTTTTTTATATTAGAAAATATTTCGATTTTATCTATATTTTCTCCAGCATGTATAGCTTCAATTATTGGATTTACACCTATTATCTTTTTCATATATCAAATTTCTCTCTTTTTATATCTGCTCCTAATTTAATTAATTTTTCTTCTAATTTTTCATAACCTCTATCAACATGATAAATTCTATTAAGTCTAGTTTGACCTCTAGCAATTAATCCTGCTAAAACAAGGGCTGCACCAGCTCTTAAATCCGATGCCATAACATCTGCTCCACCTAAGCTATCCACACCTTCTATAATTGCAGTATTATGATGAATCTTTATATTAGCACCCATTCTATTAAATTCTGCTACATGCATAAATCTATTTTCAAAAACTGTTTCTTCTATTTCGCTTTTTCCCTTTATTAATGCTAATAATAGCATAGTTTGTGCTTGAACATCTGTAGGAAAACCTGGATGAGGCATTGTTATAATATTTGCTGGTTTTAAGTCCTTTACTTTTCCTATAACCTTCAATATATTATCTTTCTTTTCAAATCTCACTCCCATAGATTCAAGTTGCGATTTAAATATACCTAATTCTTCTATATTTGCATTTTTTATATATATTTGTCCATCAGTAATAAGTGAAGCTATTACATAAGTAGCTGCTTCTATTCTATCAGGCATAATTTCATATTCAACAGCTTTTAATTTTTCTACACCTTCTATTGTAATTTCATCAGTTCCTAAACCTTTAATTTTAGCTCCCATTTTAATTAAAAACTTCCCTAAATCAACTATTTCTGGTTCTTTTGCTGCATTTATAATTCTAGTAGTACCTTTAATTTTTGTAGCTGCTATTAATAGATTTTGCGTTGCTCCGACAGATGGAAAACTTAAAACTATATCGTCACCTTTTAAATTACTAGAGTCCACATATACATAACCATGTTCTTGTACTATTTTTGCACCTAATTTTTCAAATCCAAATAAATGCAAATCAACTGGTCTTGAACCTATTGAACATCCCCCTGGCAAAGATATTATTGCTTCATCTAAATTTGCTACCATAGGTCCCATTACTAAAAATGAGGCTCTCATTTTTTTTACAATCTCATACTCGGCTTTATTATTTTTTATTCCATCATTTATGATTTTATATTCATGTTCACCTTTTTTTTCTACTTTAAGTCCCAAAGATTCTAATAACTTAAATAAAACTCTAATATCTGATAAATTAGGAACATTTTTTAATAAATATTCTCCTTTTTCTATTAAAGTTGCTATAATTATTGGCAATGCCGCATTTTTAGCTCCACTTACCTCTATAGTACCATTTAAGGGTTTTCCTCCAGTTATTATAAATCCATCAACCATATATTTTTCCTCCTAATTTTTCCTCCAAAGGGCATTTTTCTCCACATAATTTATCAAAAAATGTTAACTCTTTATATTGATCAAGTAATTCAGGTAACAATTTTTTTATAATTTTTAAATATCTCTTACTAACTTTTTTACCTAAGGCATCATAATAAGCCAAAGGCATTCCTCTATCTTTTATTATCTCTAGCCTTGATTTTACTATAGGGTTTCTTTTTATATCCACAGCATCATCGGCTGATACAACAAGACTGATATTACCAACATAAGATAAACCATCGACTATTTTACAGTCTACTTTATACATATTAGCTAAATTTATATATTTTTTTAAATATTTCATATCTACTCTTCTTGTTAATACCATTTTTGTTGCTATAACTTTTTCTAAAGCTTTTTTAACTTCTGGATATATAAGCTTTTCTTTCACTTCCTCCTCAGTAAGTGCTACTAAAACTCTTTCTTTATATATACCTAAAAATTGATTTCTTTCATATAAAATATTTGCTAATCTATCCTTTGATTTTTCAACATTTTTTAAAATTTCTTTTTCCATATTTTCCATATATAAATAGTAACATAATTAAAAAGTAAATGCAATTAAAAAGGAGCTTCATTATTCTAAAGTTCCTCTTAAAAAATAGTATGTTGATATAAAAGATATTCCAAAGGCAATTATTGCAGAAATAAAGAATATTACTATTTTATTTAAAGGCATTATTAAAAACACAAATATTCCTGTTATACCCACTGAAATTGCTCTTGCTTTATAAAGCCCTAAAAATATACAAGCTAACATACTTCCAACTAAAGATGAATAAAAGGCCCTTTTATATTTTAAATTAACCCCAAACATAGCCGGTTCTGTTATTCCTAATAAGGCTGAAACTCCAGCAAGTGCCTGAACATTCTTCTCTTTTTTATCTTTTTCTAAAAAATATACTGCAAAAACTGACCCAGCCTGAGCTATATTTGAAATTGCAGCAATGGGTGTTATAAAATTTCCATTTACTTTTAACAAATTAGTTTCTATAGGCAATAAAGCATGATGTAAGCCTGTTATTACTATGGGTGCATATACAAAGCCTAATATTCCTGAGCCAATAAAACCTAACTTATTGTAAATAAATAATACTACTACACTAAGTCCATTTCCTAAATATAATAATACCTTCCCTGCAAAAGTTAAAGTTAAATAAGCTGTTATAACTAGTGCTAATATTGGAGCTAAAATGTCTCCGACATTCTTATTTACAATTTTTTTTAACTTTTTTTCAATAAACACAAGTATATATGACATTATTATAATAGGCAAAACTGTTGCTTGATAATCCATTTTATATTTAATAGAAATTTCTGGATTTATCATAATTAATGCTAAAAATGCTCCCAAATATGCATTACCTCCAAAGGCCTTTGTAGCTGAAAAGGCGATAAATACTGGTAAACACTTAAATGGAATTTGAGAGATTAATTTTAACATTTGCTCTATTTCTTTAAATTTAGAAAAATGAACTAAATTACATATAGCACACAATAAACCACCTACAAGCAATATAGGTATTATCGGACTGAAAATTTCACCAAGTAATTTTATAAATTTTTGCATCTATCCTCCACGTACAATATTTTCAACTTCTTCTAAATTCTTATATCCTTTTTTCTTAAATATTGTTTCATATATCTTTTCTGCCAAATTATAGTCAATAGAAGATATATAATTTAAGTATAGAAGATTAGTTTTATATGAATAAGTACTATGTTCACCTCTTAAATATGTTCTAGTAGATGCTATAAGCCCTGTATCATCGACATCTACACCTCTAACATATTTTGCTAAATTAGGATATTTTTTTATAAACTCTCTTTCCCAATTCATCACAATTTCTTCTATTTTATCAATTAATTTTTCTTTTTTTTCATTTTTTTTCGGTAAATATTTAACTAATTTTTCATATTCATCCTTGTGAGTATATTGCATCATATACGCATATTTTTCAAATAAAGGATTTCTTCCTTCCAATTTATATTGTTTTAAATCATCAAGATAGCTTAATAAAATTTGTATATTTAGATTTTCCCATTGACTTCCTCTTGTAATAAGAAATTCTTTTTTATTATCTTGACAACTTGCTCTTCCTCCAGTATTTTTTAAATTTGTAAAATAATTCCATTCAATTTCTAAAATAATATCTATTAATTCCTTCAACTTAATCACTCCAAAATCCTAAATCTCTTATTCTATCATTATCTATTCTTGATTGAATAATAGGTCCATAATAACCTAGATAGTCGCTAACTCTAATTATTATTTCTTCTTTTTCTAATTTATCTATTATATCACTACATATCATACTTATTATATTTAACTTTTCTTGACTGCTTGTATTGCTATCAACTAATCTATCGTAAAAATTAGCAGCTTTTTCATCAAAAGTTTTAAGCATTCTGTGATACCATTTATAATAAGGGCAATATTTTTTATAAATTAAATGATATAACTCTATTGTTTCTTCTATAAATTTTGATAAAGCTTGATTACAAGCAACCATTTCATTTCTTTTTAAACATCTTTCATAATTGTACAAACCTTCTCTTGAAGCATTCATACATCTAGTTGCTATTCTATTATATCTTATATCTCTTGGATAAAACTCAACCTTTTTTCTTACTTCTGTTATTATACCCAATTCATCAATAAATATTTCACCATTGGTAAAAGAAGACAATAAATATTCTGGTATATTAAGAAAGTCTTCATCAGTTTCAGGTCCTCTTGTAGTTCCTAAAAAAGTAAAAATAAACTTATCTATGTCTAATACACCTCTTCTATCATTAGACCAAACTGTTTTTGTTTTCTTATAATGTTCATCTAATATTCTTTCATTTATTTCTTTACCATATTTTTCATAATCTTCTTTTTTTAACCATATACAAGCTTGTTTACTAAAATCATGATCTTTTGAATATTCATCATCAAAGCCATAACATTCTGAACCATATCCAACTAAACCTGCTGAAATTTTAATATCATATTCTCTAAGTATTGGTAAAGTATTATTAAAAAAGTTTTCCTTAACTAATTCCATACCCTTCATTTTCTTTTTCTCATTTCTATTGTTTCTTTAACCATATCAACATTTTCTTTAACTTTTTCGTAATTTATACTTCCTCTTCCAAATGAAGCTTCACAAATAAATAATACTTTTTTAAATAATTCTAATGCCTTTTCAAGCTCACCTTTGTTATAGAAAGTAACCGCTAAATTATTAATTGCTGCTGAATACATAGCATGTCCTTTACCAACTTCTTTTTCATAAATATCCAAACTTATTTTTATACATTCATCAGATTTTTCATTTTGCCCTAACATTCTATATGCTATTGCCAAATTATTATATGTTGTTGCAAAAGCTACCTTATAATCAGGCATATTCTTTAATATTTCTAAACTTTTCAAATGTAATTCTAAAGCTTTTTCATATTGTTCTGTATCTTGATAGTATAAACCTAAATTATTACAGACACTTGCATATTCATAAGAATCTATCATCTTATATTTTTCATATATTGAAATAACTGTCTTATATAAATTTTCCAATTTATTCAATTCACCTTTAAATCTATAGACTTCACATAAATTCAAAGTTGTTGTTGCATATGTAATACTATCTATTCCAAATTTTTTTTCTATTATATCTAATGCTTTTTGTAAGCATGAAATTCCAAGATCATATTCACCTATATATTTTGAAGTACCACCTAATTCATTTAATAATTTAATAGTACTATTTGAATCTTCTCCATACACTTCTTCAGTATATTTAAGCATTTTTTTTAATAATTCAACTTCTTCTACTGTCTTACTTTCTTTTATTAAAATTTTTCTTTCTTCTGTCATTTTATTAATACTATCTATTTTTTCTCTTATAGTCATTTTTCTTCCCACCCATCTGTAAATTCAATAAGTTGTTTAGCTATACCTGGCTCAAATGATGAATGCCCAGAAGCATCAACAAATATTAATTTACAATTATTCATATGTTTAGCTAATTGATATGCTCCACTTGGTCTACAATCTACATCATATCTACCATGACATATCAATGTTTTAATATTTTTAATCTTGTCAATATTATCTAAAATATAGTTTTCTTTAATAAAGCTGTTATTATAGAAATAATGGCACTCCAATCTAGCAACTGCAATATCATATTCAGTTACTTCATCTGCTAATTTCATTGGATATAATCTAACACAACTACTTTCCCAATCATTCCAAAATTTTGCATATTTTGAAACTATCTTCATATCATCCGAAGATAAATATTTCATATAACTTGCTATTATATCTTTTCTTTCTTCTTCACTTAATATGGAAATATATTTTTCAAATTCTTCAGGGAAAAATTGCCCAGCTCCACCACAGTAAAGCCAATCCACATCTTCTTTCCTTGCTAAAAAAATACCTCTTAGTATAAGTCCACTAACATTTTCTGGATAATTGATGGCATAAACTAAACTCAAAGTTGTTCCCCAACTCCCACCAAATAATATCCATTTATCTATTTTTAGAGTTTTTCTTAATTTTTCCATATCTTCTACCAAATCAAATGTGGTATTTTCTCTTAATTCAACAAAGGGTTTTGACCTACCTGATCCTCTTTGATCAAAAATTATTATTCTATATTTTTCTTTGTTAAAAAATTGTCTTGCAATTTCTCCACTTCCACACCCTGGTCCACCATGTACAAATACTATGGGTATTCCATTTTTATTTCCACATTCCTCATAATATATACTATGCAATTTGGAAACTTTTAAATATCCTTTATTATATGGATCAATTTTTTCATATAAATTCATATTAATCACCAAGTATATTTTAACATATTTTTAGTCTTAAAAAAATAACTAGGCTAATTTTTACCTAGTTATTTTAATAATTTACATTATACTTTCACCAAGATTAAATAATGGTAACATAATAGCAAGAACAATAAGTCCTACGAACAATGCAATAATCATAATAGATATTGGTTCTAAAAATTTTAAATAAATTCTTATTTTATATCTTAATCTATTATTTTTTATAGTGGTCAAAGTTTTAAAAACCTTTTCAACTTCTCCTGTAGCATCTGCTATAGAGATATAATTTTTATACTCAATATCAAAGTACTTTGCTTTTTCAAAAGCCATAGTTATGCTATCACCTTTTTCTATTTTCTTAAATATTTTTTGTAATTCATATTTAAATGCCTGATTATTTGTATCCATACAAATTTTTAATGCATCCAAAAATATTATTTTTGAAGCAAAAGCTGCATACATAGTTTGGGTAAAACCTAATATATGATAATCTCTTATTAAGCCATTTTTTAAAATAATAGAATGATAAATAATATTATTTGACTTTATTAAATATGTTATTAAGACAATTAAACTTAAAAAAATTAATAATATATATAGTTTAAATCTTAATAAAAATTCTGAAATATTTATAACGGATTTTGTTAAATTAGGTAATTCTTGATCTAGATCTTTATAAATTTCTATAAATTTAGGAACAACAACCATTAATAAGACATTTAAAATTATTATAGCTGTACTTATTACAACTACCGGATAGATTATTATAGATATTATTTCAGATTTTATTTGTGAAATGAATTGATATTTTTCTTTCAAAAGTTTCATACAACCCTTTAAATCCCCAGTTTTTTGACTTGTTTTAATAAAAGATAAAAACTCCTTGTCTTTTGATATATTCAAAAAAGCAACATCTAAATCTTTTCCTTTTTCTAATTGAAGCTTTAACTTTTGTATTTTTTCCTTATATTTACCCTTAAATACCCTTTTTAATATTGTTATGGCTTCTATTAAATTTATTTCTCCTTCTAATAAATCGCTTAATTGTTCAACAAATTTTTTCCTAAAAGTAAATTCTGTCATATTATTTTCGCCTCTAACTCCATATAAATTTCTCTTTGAACATTACCTCTAGTTTGATATGTGAATAAACTACCTATAATAGGTATATCTCCAAGAATAGGTGTTTTTGATTTAGTATCATCTTTAACTATACTTGTTGCTCCACCGATAAACATGCTTTTATTATTTTCAATATTTATAACTGTTTCTATAATATTCTGTTTTTTCATATCTTTTGATTTAAAATTACTTACTTCTGCCTTTAATTTTATTTGAATATAGTCTTTTTTTATTTTTGGTTCAACTTCTAATATTATTCCTGCTTCTCTTGAAATTATATTACTATTTTTATTTTCACTATTTTTTACCTCAAAAATACTTTCATCAGTGACCTTAAATATACCTTTATCCCCATCTAAAACAACTATATTAGGACTTGATTTTAAAACAAGTTCTCCATTTTCTTTTAATGCATCTATATCAACATCCAATAATCTACTATTATTGGTTAATAAATTTGAAAAACTTAAATTACCTCCTAAAAATTCTGCTATTACACCTGCAAAAGAAAAATTTTTATTTAGTTTCCAATTAAATCCTAATCTATCAAATAAATTTTTACTTGTGTCTATTATATTCAATTTCAATAAAACCTGTTGCTTTTCAACATCTAATTTTTCTATTAATTTGCACATTTCACTAATTTCATTATCCGTACCTGTTATTACTAAAAAATTATCTATACCTTTTATTTTTGCTTCAGATATTCCATTTAATATTGGCAATAAATCAATAGCCAATTTATTTTTTAATTTATATACAGAATTTTTTTTGATTTGAAAATTTTTGTCTTGTTCTTTTACTATATTTTTACCTTTCAAACTAATAGGTATAAATAAAGAATCGGCTTTTTCTTCCATTTTTTTATTAGTATATGAAAAGCAGATTACTGCAAATAATGTTACATACATAAAAATTTTTTTAATCATTTTCATCACCTTTTTGCAAATATCCCAAGTTTAATATTTGAACATCTCCAGAAATATTTAAGGTAAATTTTTCAGTATCAATATGATAAGGAATTTTATTTATATAATAAAGGAATTTACCTAAAGAAATTAGATCACCTTTTAATTTTATATTTGAATAGTATAATTTGTAGTCAAAAAAATTACTTATCTTTTGTTTTTTCGTCATATCTATTAATCTTAACCCACTTGTTTGTGCAAGTTTATACATAATTTTTTTAAAATCATTATCGCTTAATTCATATGTCGCCAACATATCTTTTTTATTATTCAAGCTATCTTGATAATTTACTATTTTATCTTCTAATTCTTTTTTTGTGCTTTTTAAGTCTTTTATTTCGTCTTCATTTATTTTCAATTTATTTATTATATCTAATTTTTCATAACCTTTAATTTTATATTTATTATATGCTGTATTCATTAAATAAATAGAAATTAGAACAGAGAAAGAAAAAAATATTAAACCAATATAATTTTCTAGTTGTTTATTCATAGTTTATCACCACCTTAAATCCTATCCCTTCATCTAAACTAATTAAATAATCTATTTTTGCTTTAGAAAAACTTTGCAATATTCCCTCATATTTGTCTGCAACACCTTCTAAAATTAATTCTTTATCTCCATAGTCTATCCTTTTAAAATTTATTCCTTTTTTACTACTATCTATTATATATTTTATTAAAGTGTAATATTCTTTTTTTGAAAGATTAACATCTTGAATTAATAAATTTTCATTTTTTTCTAATTCTTTTTGTAAATTTTTGATATATGTCTTTGTTGCAATAATATTAGCATCTAATTTTATTTTTTTATTTTTTATAACATTTATTTCTTTTTGCAACCTTGCTACATTAAAAAAAGTACTTGAAATTACGAAACTTAAGCTTAAGATAGCTATACTACAAATAAGTAAAATTAAATTTTTAATTAAATATGGGTTCTTTATTTCATTTGTCAATTTCACTTTAGCTATAGCTTTAAATATTTCATTTATATTTTCTTCATCAACATACAAAGTTTTAATATTTGCAAAATCATAATTATCTTCGTAAGTTACATCAAGTTCTTCTATATTTTTACCATCAAAATGTAAACTACTTTCTTCACCTAAATATACTATTTCTTCATTTAAAGTTTTAATATATTCTTCCATTTTAAAAAGTTTTTTTATTCTAAGATTAAAAAAAGCAAAAATATCTTTATAATACTCTATTTCTCTTGTTTTAACATCTAAAATAACGGTAAATTTATCTTTTTTACTAAGATTTGCTTGTAGCATAATCTCTTCAAAATCTTTCTCTAAATCTACAAATTTAAAAGAAAAAATTTCATCTTGTTTTTTTATAAAAATTTTATTCTTTTTAATAAATATTTCAGTCATATTTATCACCATTTATAAATTTATAATCTATAGTTACACTTGTATAATACACTTCATCTCTAACAAATTTCATTCTTTCCTCTACTTCTAAAGTAATGCCTAATATTTTTTTCCTATATCTTACTGTTACTATTCCATAATCCTTATCTCTTCTAAGTGGCAATGTTTCATATCCTCTAGAACTTTTTACACTTACGATTTCATAACCTCCTATACTCTTAACCGACTTATTATCTGCATAAACTAAACAATCTTCCTCTATCATTTTTTTAAAAAGTTTAACTAATCTTAATTCCAAATATTGTATTGCATCTTCAGTATCTGAATCGTAAAAATATATATTAAAATATGCTCCATCATTTTTAACATAATTAGTTGAAAATTGCCTTCCCATTAAAAACCACATATATTCATAATAGCCATATTTCCTTGAACTAATTATTTTAGCTTGTTTTTTTTCCTTTTTTATTAATCTTTTTTTTAAAATTTGCTTATTCTGAATAGAACCATCTAATTTAAAATTTTTATTTTTATTATATACATAGTCAAAAAAAGTATAAGTTACAATAGACATAACTGATAATATTATTAAAATATAGATCAAAGAAGAACCCTTATTTTTATTTTTCATTTTAAACTCATCACCTTATAAATCAACTTATCTTTTATTTTAAATTTAAAAATAAATCTATCTTCTTTTTTTTCTATTTGATATTCATCATAATTGAACAAAATATCTGCTTGTATATTTTGATTACTATAAACACTTGCCTTATGTTTATCAAATGTTAGTATAAAATCATCTGTTTCTATTTTATTTTTACTATATTTTAATTTATTTGAAAATATTAATTTATCGGATATTTTATCTAAAATTTTACTTATTTCATAACTTGCTATATCCCTATTTATTTCATTTCTTATTTTTATATTTTGTTTATTAAACAATATAGTTATGCCTAAGAAAATATAAAATAGACTTACTACTATTAAATATTCTAATAAAATTATTCCTTTGTTATGGAATATAATAATCTTCATAATTACCAACTTTCAATTTATAAATATATTCGGTTTTAAATAATGAAAAACATTCGTTTGTTTTAGTAATACTTACACTAATTTCTTTATCTAAATTATAGTAATTATCCGTTGAAATATTAAAATACTTGAAGGCTTCTTTTATATTTTTGAATTTTTTATTTCCAACTTTTTTTTCTATTTTTTTATACTCCAAACTTTTCAAATATTCTAATAAGTTTTTTTGATTAATTATATGTTTACTTTGCAAATTAACCTTATTATTTATGCCATAAATGTTATTTATAGTAAAAAATATCGGTATTAGTGCTATAGTAATTATAACAAGTGAAAGTAAACTTTCTATTAGTAGCTCCCCTTTATTATTCATAATAAAAATTCTCCTATGATATATGTTAAATAAATTATTGGGGCAAAAGGAAAATAACCCTTGATTCTTCTAAAAATTAAAACAATTATTGCCCCTATTATATATAAACTTGTGTAAAATTTATACACAAAAATTAAGTCTGTCCTACAAAAATATATACTTAAAATAGTAAATAATTTTATATCCCCTAAACCTATAATTTCTTTTTTTATATAGAACTCTATTAACATTTGAATAAATATTGGAAATGTGAAAATTGACATTGACAAATATAAATTGAATAGATTGAAATTTTGAAAGTTTTTTATTAAACTTAAAATTAACATTAGTATAAGATACGATTCTGGTAATATTCTTTCTTTTATATCTCTATAAGAGATAAAAACAAATAAAATATTAAACAATAATTTTATAGCTATCATTTAATAGAACTTGGTCCTATTACTTCATTTGCAAAATCTTTTGGTGCTTCTATTTTAGCTGTAACAACTCCATCACTATATTCCAATTTTCCAGTTACTTTACCTGCTCTGAAATTACCTGTTGAATCTGCACCAATTTTTAAAGTTTTTAAATCTCCATAACCTTTTAGAATAGCTCCTATATCTGCAAGTGCTGCATTACCTTCTTTTTTCTCATCAATTTCACTACTAATAACAAAATTATTAAGTTCTGATACAGCTGCAATGACTCTTGTCTTATTTGCCCGATCTATATACTTTGTTACCCTTGGTACTGCAATAGTTGCAATTAAACTAATTATTGCCATAACAGCAATGACTTCAATTAATGTAAACCCTTCGTTTACTTTTTTTTGTATTTTTTTCATACAAAACCTCCTTTATTTTTATTGACATCATAATAACATAGAAAAAAATATATGTAAATTTAATTTTTTTTATACTTGAGTAGTTTATACATTAAAAAAATATATGAA
>NZ_LOQF01000015.1 GCF_001517935.1 Sneathia sanguinegens | reverse complement strand
CAAAAAAAAAAAAAAAAAAGACCGAAATAAAATAAATTCTTTCAGTCAATGAATGCCAATATTAAATTTAGGTGTTAATCACCCATCATGGATATTATATATGTACTTAAGTACACATAAAATTCGTATATGGTACTTTTTCATAAATTAATTTCTTAAATGTTCATTATTTCTTCAATGCTACGACCGTCTTCAAGTTGACTAATAGCAATAGGTAAAGTATATCACCAAATTATTACACCAACCGATGCAATTGCTACCTTCTTTCTTTGATAATAAACAGTTTTCTCTAAAGATACACATCTCATACAAGCTTCATCAGTAATCTTTTTTTCAGAAATGTAGTAGTTATAAATAATCTTATGATAGATTTCTCCATACTCTGGATAAACTTTTAGCCTAATACAGGCATCATAAATTATTAAAAACATAAGCTTGCTATCCATTACATTGGATACTCTATTATTAAACTTTTCTTCAACTTTTTCTGGAGCAAATGTAGAAAGATACAAATAATCTGCATACATATTCAGTATATTCTTTAAAGTTTTACTTATTCTCAATCTAATCACCCCAATACAACATATTTACAAACTTGAATGTTTGTTCTATAATATGAATATAAGTTCAGTTTGCATTGTATCAGGAGGTTAAAGTTATGGCTTTTGCGGATAGATTAAAGAATTTTCGTGAAAAAGAACATTTAAGTCAAACAGATTTTGCAAAAATGATAGGAATAAGTACAAGAACTCTTGTACATTATGAAGACGGAGAAAGATACCCAAGAGATATCGAGGTTTACAAAAAAATAGCTGAAGTTATGGCCTGTGATTACAATTATCTTTTAGAAGAAAGTGACGAGTTTTTAAATCGAGTTTATAACATGGGTGGCAAAAAAGAATTGGAAAAAGCAAGAGCGTTAACAGAAGGTCTAAGTTCTTTATTTGCAGGTAGAGAAATTTCTGACAAAGATAAAGATGCTGCTTTTGAAGCTATTACCCATGCCTATTGGGAGGCTAAAAGAGAAAACAAGAAATACGGTCATAAGAAAAAAGATTAGGTGATTTTATGAGTATGAATCTCTATATATATGATAAGGTTAATCGAATTAATAAATGCTTTGAATATTAACCTGGTATATCTACCTGAAACAAAAATACTTTTAGGACTGAAGCTAATATTTTTGTAGCTCATTATTAGCAAAAATGGGCAAGTTTAATAAAATAATTAATGTTGCCCTGAACATGATGATTATTATTGGGAAACTCTATGGGAATTTTTATTATAGGATATAGTTTTCTACTATCTCATCACTACCTAATAACAAATTAGCTATCCCCTTTTCAATTACAGTAGTAATAATTTATGGAATATTGCTAGTTTTAATAAATCAAAAGCTACCAAAAATCAGTAAACTTCTAAACTATATAATTGCTTTTATTGAATCATAAGTTGCACTATGGTTGGCACTTGATTTTATAATAAATGTACTAGTTGCATTTAATGTGATTAATCAAAAATACCACCAAATACCTTTCACAAAAACTATAATGTTGAATAACTTCATACACTATGTAATTGTATATCAAAGTAGAATGAAATTTATTAATGGAGGAGATTATGAATAAAATAGATAAATCAATATCAATAACTTGCAAATCTATTGATGATAATATTAATATCTTTAGCAATGACAGAGGACTATTAAGCCAAAATATACTAAGCCAACTAAGAAATCTAGTTGAAGATATAGCCATAAAAGTTTTTTCAAACGGAAAAGATTTAGACCCTAAAGACTATAATGGTGTTAGAGTAAAAGCAATTAATTTTATAAAATCGAATAATAAATATAAATTTCTATCAGATTTTTATAAATTACTTAAAATTTCCGTTTCTCACTATACAAATGATAAAGAAGCATCTGAAAGATTAATGCTTAAATATTATAAATATATTTATGAAGCAAAATTGTTTTTAAAAAATAATTATAATATTGATGTTATAAATAATCTTGATAAATTTCCATTAAATACTGATTCTTCTATATTGGAATATTATACTAAAATATCAAAAAAAATTAATAATAAAGAATATTTTAATAATAAAGTAAATTATAACGATAGATACTATATACAAAAAATAAAACCATTTTTTATTGATTGTAAAATTTATTATGAAGTTACTTTTGTAACTGCATACTCAAATACTAGTAAATATAGTCGAATCATTGCTTTTACTAATTTAGATATTCCAGATAACTATTCTGTTAAATTATCTCTATATAAAGATAGTATTAATATGCTTGATACTACAATGCCGATTTATATTATAGATAATTATGAAATATCTATAAGACCTTGCGAATTAAATAATTTTGCTAAAATATTCAATTTAGATTTAAAAATAAAAACCAATTCGTCAGAATATTTAAATCTAATGCAATTTCTAACTACTAGCAACTTTTCATTAAATGAATTTATAGGTATGGATGAAGCACAATACAGTTTTTATTCAAATAAAATTTTTAATTCTAAAAAAACTCTCCTTTCTTCTTTATTTGACAAGTGTAGAGCTATAGTTAATAGTAAAAATCCTGGTGCTAATATCCTATTATATCTACTTAATAGAATGAATAACGAAACAATTAAAAGACAACTTTATAATTCTTCATGTGAGAAATTATCTAACTTGTTTTTAAACTATAAAGCAATACCGTTTGATGAAATGCCATATTGTTCTTCTTTGGTTTTTCATAATCCTAAACTT
Source organism: Sneathia sanguinegens (assembly GCF_001517935.1). NCBI lineage: Bacteria > Fusobacteriati > Fusobacteriota > Fusobacteriia > Fusobacteriales > Leptotrichiaceae > Sneathia > Sneathia sanguinegens. The sequence continues at coordinate 22,052 of NZ_LOQF01000015.1, read as the reverse complement.
AAAGATCTTTATGATTCAATACCTCTAGATTCCCATGAACATGAACTACTTGCAAGAGTATTAAAAAACAATTCAGAAATTCATGGTAAATTATTTACACCTATAGAAGAACTTTGCGGATTTGAAAATATAGAATCTTTAATTAAAAATTATAACAATTCTTTATATTACAAACATAAATCTAGAAGTATACAACGGTATAAAAATTATATATATATTTCTGGTTATTTGGATGATTCTGTTAAAATAATTAATCGAATTAAGAACTTATCTAAAAAAGGTGTTGTTCAATATCAGGAATCTGTAGAATCTTGGCTAAAAACAGAAAATTATAATATTGACGATGAATATAAAAAAGAAGCTTTGAAACATATGTTTTCACAATCTTGTGTTTCAATAATTTATGGAGCAGCAGGAACAGGAAAAACTACCTTTATAAAACACATTTCTAATTTTTGGTCAAACAAAAATAAAGTTTTTATAGCTAATACTCATCCTGGCGTTGAAAATATGAGAAGGAAAATTGCAACTAAAAATTGTGAATTTATGACTATAAGTAAATATCTCAATTTCAAAGATAGCATTAACTGTGATATACTATTTATAGATGAATGCAGCACAGTTAGTAATTTAAATATGGCTGAAATATTAGAAAATATGAATTTTAAATTGCTTGTTTTAGTAGGAGACATTTATCAAATTGAATCAATAAGTTTTGGAAACTGGTTCAATTTGATAAACAAATTTGTTCCTAATAAAATATTATTCAATTTAACTAATTCTTATAGAACTACAAACGATAAATTAAAAAAAGTTTGGGATAATGTTCGTGAAATTAATCCTGAAATTCTTGAATCTATGATTGATAATGAAAATGTTGAAATTTTAAATGAATCAATATTTAAAAAACAATATATGGATGAAATAATTTTATGCTTAAATTATGATGGACTTTATGGAATTAACAACATAAATAAACTCTTACAAAATCAAAACCCTAATAAATCTTTTATTTGGGAAATGAACTCTTATAAAGTTAATGATCCAATACTTTTCAATGAGAATAATAGATTCTCACCTTTAATTCATAATAATGCAAAGGGTATAATAAAAGATATTTCTTATGACAATAAAGGAATAACTTTTGATATAGAATTAGAATATTCAATAAATGAATTGGATGCTTTGGGATATAACATCCAACTTAAAGGAATTTCAAAATCAGGAAATTCTATTATTTCGTTTAATGTTGAAAAAGCAAATAACACAGATGAAGATGACGATACAATGTCTAATGTTCCATTTCAAGTTTCTTATGCTATATCTATTCATAAAGCTCAAGGGTTAGAATATGATTCTGTAAAAATAATAATAACTAAAGATTCCGAAGAACGAATAACACACAATATTTTCTATACCGCAATTACTAGAGCAAAGAAAAAATTAAAAATATATTGGAGTCCAGAAACCGGACAATATATACTAAATAACTTGAAACATAAAAATATAAATAGAGATGCTAATTTGCTATCAACTATATCAGGAATAGAAATTTTTAATAATAACTTAATACACGTTTAATGCTTATAACTTTAATAGCAAGCACAGTAGGTGTACGGACACTTACGAAAAAATTAATGGAGCAGACCTTATAACGGAATGCTCCATTTTTTTAATTTTTACCTTGTTAGGGAGAACCCTAAGACCCAAAAATATATTTTATAAAGGTGGGAAAAATGGCAAATAGATTTAGAAATGAAAGAATATAAATAAAACTAACTAAGGAAGAGAAAGAAGTCTTTGAAAAGAAAATGAAACTTGCTAATTGCAAAACTATGTCTCATTTTCTTAGAAAATGTGTATTAGAAAAAGAGATTTATGTTGTAGATTTAGAACCATTTAGAAACCTACAATGGCTACTTTCAAATGCAACAAATAATATAAACCAGATTGTAAAAGCAACTAATACAACTTGTATTATTTCGACTCAATGAATAAGCAGATAGAAAAATTATCAAAAGAAATATGGCAGATCCATTCCCTGCTTCTTAATAAATCAAAAGAAAGTTCTGGTGATTAGTATGGCTATTACAAAAATACATCCTATAAAATCAACTCTAAATTTGGCAATAGATTATATAACTAAGAGTGAAAAAAACTGATGAAAAAATCTTGGTATCTTCATTTAAATGTCATCCATCTACTTCACGCATTCAATTTATGAAAACACGAGAAGATAATGATACTAAAGGTTCAGTTTTAGCTAGACATTTAATCCAATCTTTTCTACCAGGAGAGGATGATTCTATAAAAGCTCACGAAATTGGAATGGAGTTATGCAAGAAAATTTTAAAAAAAGATTATGAATTTGTTCTTGCAACTCATATAGATAGAAGGCATATCCATAACCATATTATTTTTAATAATGTTAATTACAAGACTGGTAAATGCTACCAATATAATAAAAAATCTTACCACAAAATTAGGTATCAAAGTGACGAATTATTTAAAAAAAATAAGCTTTCAGTCATCGATGAATATTATTAAGCTTACAAAAGAAAATATAAAACTGCCGGTAAATCTTGGTACGAATATGACCAAAACAAGAAAGAAAATTCCTGGAAATCTAAACTGCAATTTGATATAGATAGAATGATTAATAAGTCTAACTCGTGGGAAGAATTTGTAGAAAATATGAAATCTCTTGATTTTGAAATTAAGTTTGGTAAACACATTTCTTTTCGTCATAAAGATAAGCAAAGATTTACTAGAGAAAAGACTATCGGAGAAGATTATACTGAGGAAAAAATCAAAGAAAGGATAGATTTAGCTATAAAAAACAAAGCTAATCCTATTAAAAACTTGTAGGTAATGTTATTGATATATCTACTAATGAAAAACCACAATCCTCTAAAGGTTATGAAGATTGAACAAGAAAACATAATATCAAAACGATGGCTGATTCAATAATTAAGTTAAGAGAACAAGGCATTAATTCCATTACCCAACTCGATGATCTAATTAAAAAATCTGTTGATGATAGACAAGACTTATTAGTTAAAATAAAGAAGATTGAAACTAAAATGAAGAGTTTATCTCGAGATATGGAAAATATAAATACCACAAGAAAAATCCTGAAGATAAATAATTTGTAGAGGAGTATTATAGCGAACTTTATGTTTATAAAATAGCCACTAAAGAAATTTTAGAAAACTATAAAAAACTACCAAACACCAAAGAAATATTAACGACACTCTATAAATTTCAAGAAAAAAAGAACACCCTTATGCAAGAGTATTCTTTAAATAAAGAACAATTTTCTGACCTTGTTCAGTATAGGAAAAACTATGAAAATTATTATGGAAAAGAAGTGGAGAGGTAATTTAAATCTTAAATCATCTAATAGATTATTAAAGATATATTCCATACTATATTTGAAATTTTCACAAAATTACTTACTAAATTTAACGATTATTGTACAGTATTAATCACGTTGACTTTAAGTAACATTTATGCTATATTATAATTGTGTATTAAGGAGGAAATTTATTTTGAAACCAATAATAAAATGGCCAGGCGGCAAATCTAGAGAATTTGATAAAATTAAGGATTTAATTCCACAATATTCAAGATACATTGAACCTTTCTTTGGTGGCGGAGCAGTTTTTTTTGAATTAATGCCTTCTAAAGCTAAAATCAATGATATTTCTTCTTCTTTGATTTGTTTCTATGAACTTGTTAGAAATCAAAATGAAGAATTTAAAAATATATTATTAGAATACGATACTTCGTTCATTTCTCTTATTAATACGTGCGATTCATATAGCGATAAAATTCTTGAAGCTTATTTAAATGATGATAATAATAAATCAATTGATATTGTTAAATTTATTATATCAAAGACAAAGGTATCAAAGGAACTTGTTTTAGATTTAGACTCATATACAAAAATAATATTAGCAAGTGTATTAGATAAATTTAAAAGGACTAAACAAAATAATTTAAAAAGAAAATTTAGTGATAATGATTTATTAGAAAATTTAATAACAGGCTTCACAAGTGGATTTTATTTACATTTTAGGAATATATATAATGATATAAACCTAAATAGATTAGATACATCTAAAGAATTTGAAATTGCAAACTTCTACTTTATCAGAGAATACTGTTATGGTTCAATGTTCAGATATAATAAAAAAGGTGAGTTTAATATACCTTACGGTGGTATGAGTTATAATAGAAAACAATTTACAAAAAAAATTGTTTCGCTTTTTAATGTAGAAACTAAAAATATATTTGAAAATACTCAAATATACAATTTAGATTTTGAAATTTTCTTAGATAAAATAAAACTAACAAATGATGATTTTATTTTTTTAGATCCTCCGTATGATACTGACTTTTCTGATTATGAAGGTAAATCTTTTGATTTAAATGACCAGATAAGATTATGTAATTATTTAAAAAGAGTTCCATCAAAATTTATTTTGATAATTAAAAACACAGACTTTATATATAATTTATATAAATCTGATTTTAACATTCTATATTTTGAAAAAAATTATACCTATAATGTTAGGAGCAGAAACGAAAGAAGTGTAACTCATTTAATCATTAAAAATTTTTAATTATAATAATGTTCTTTGAATTTTTAAATAGAGTACCTCCTGCTTTAAAATACAGTAAATTAAGCAAGAGGTACTCTATTGCTGTATAAAATTATTTACATAACCTCTATAAGCTTCTATTTGCATATTCTGATTTTTTTATTTGTTCCTTAATTCTTTTTTTGGATGCATAAAAAAACTCTTTATCTATTTCTACCCCTATAAATTTCCTTTTTGTCTCTATTGCTGCGACACATGTGGTTCCTACTCCCATGAAAGGATCATAAACAATATCTCCTTCATCACTCCCAATGGTCATTAAATGTCTAATCAGTCTTAATGGTTTTTGAGCAGGATGTTTTGGGTTTTTAAGTCTTTCTTGACCCATACATATTGGACTTTCAAAAAAATTATGCATTTCTTTTTGATTTGTAAAGTTCCACTTATGACCTTTATTCCACAAACAAATAATCATCTCACAACTATTTAAAAATCCATTTTTATATATTTTTGGCATTGGATTTGTTTTGTGCCAAATAAAATATTGAAATGTATCAAATTCTTTATCAAATGCTTCATGCCATTTACCAATTAAATTGTAGCTAGTAAATATAAAAATATTTCCTTCTGGTTTAAGAACTCTTTTGAATTCATCGACAAATTCGAATGGATTAATTTCCTTATGATCCCATTCACCTAAATCATTATTAACCTCTGATCTGTTCGGTAATTTAATGTTTCCTCTTGAATACTGTGCTATATTGTATGGAGGGTCTGTTAAGATTAAATCTATTGAATTATTTGGTAAAGTACGTATATGATTTAAACAATCTTCATTAAATATTCTACCATATCTCATTCCAGAGCACTCCTTATCATAGACTTGATTCTTTCATTTAAATCTATTTCCTCTAAAGCAATTTTATAAAGTTCTGTAAATCTTTCATATACAATCCCTTTAGGCAAAATTTTATTCCATAAATCTTTTCCTATCAAAAACATTTCTGGGTAAGCCATATGTTTTTTTACAGCTCCTGTCCATGTATTACCTTCCCCATCTTTATTATAAAGTGTTGCAAAATATACTTTTGCATTTTCTACATTTACACCTGTATAAATCGAAAGTAATTTTTCTATATTCGACGGTGCATTAGAGCTATCTAAATCTCCTCCAGCTTTTAACTCTAGAATGTTCCAATTCTCACCATCATAAAAAGCCAAGTCTACAGGTTTGATTTTTATCTCATCGATTTTATACTCTTGTCCTATTGGTATCAATTCCTTAATACTCTCTTGAGTAACTCCACTTTCTTTCCTATTTTTTCCTCTTCCACTTGCGACATTACTAGCTCTAAATTTTGCAATCTCCCCTTTTAAAGTCCCGTGATCTAAGTCTATATCAGTCACAATAATCTGACCATTCACGACTTCCGCTTGAATATTGTGTTCGAGACCTCTTGGATTTATAATATAAGGTACATTTTCTTCTCCGTACCTTACTCTTGCTACCCTCTCTGCTACTCTCTCTATTGCAAAACCACTTTTTGATTCAAAGCTACTTACAAACACCATAGTGGCAGTAACAAGTTCATCAAGTTGTGATAGTAAAAAGTTATACCTTTTCTTATTATAATTAACAATAAAATCATCCTCTATAGTATCGATTAATCTTGAAAATTCAGCAAAGACTATATCCTTAACTATTGTCTCCATTTCATTTAAATTTTCTGTTTTATCAGATACATTTAACCCATTATCATCAACTATGTCCAGATTTTCAATTTCTTGTTCATCAAAGTCATTATCTACCAATGTCTCTTTTTCTTTATTATTTTCAACGCTTTTTTTAGTAGCTTTATTTTGTTTAATTATCTTAATTTCATCATTTGCATCATCTACATATATTTTATCATCTTTTTTTAAATTTCTAACTTGATCATTTTTATTTAATTTATAAATTTTTTTGTCTTCTCTCATTTTCAACTCCTTTAAATAATTCCGATATAGACATGTCAAACCCATCTGCAATTTTTTCAATATTCTTTAACGAAATATTTCTATTACCCGCTTCAACTGATGCTAAATAAGTTCGATCCATATTAATTTTTAATGCAAATTTTTCTTGACTAAGGCCTATATTTTTTCTTAATTCTTTTACTCTTTCCCCAAATTCCTCTAACAAATAGATCACCGCCCTTTTCCAGTTATTTTAATAATATCCTATATTTATGTGGCATATTAGTCAACGGTCTATAAGTAACAACGTGTTTCTTTTTAAAAAAAATAAAGGCAGTCAGAAGACGGTCATTGGAAAATCAATACTGTAAAAGGTACATTAAAAGGCAAAAGTACATCATTATTGGTCTTAACAGAAAGATATAGTAGATTAGAAATAATTCGTAAAATAGATAGCTGTAAAGCGGAAATAGTGAAAAATACAGTAGAAAAATGATATTAAAGACAATAACATCAGACAATGGTGTAGAATTTTATAAGGGGGTATGGAAGTCAAAGGAGTTACATGGTATTATAGTCACCCATATTGCTCGTTCGAAAGAGGAAGCAATGAGGTACAAAATAAAATAATAAGGAAATTTATACCAAAAGTTACAAAAATATCAAAATATAGCGTAAAAGAAATAAATGCGATAACAGAACATATGAATAATTATCCTAGAAAGATGTTTGGAGGGCGGACATCTAAAGAAATTTATGAAGAAAAAATAAAGGCATAACTACTAGAAAAAAAACTCGTCATTTATGGTAATTTAGAAGTTGATATTGTATTTGTTGATGAAGCTCATCTTCTTTTAACTCGATCAACACGATTTTATAATAAGAACAATAAAAAATGTAATAATATGTTAGAAGACATTGTAAAAAAAGCTAAAGTTACTATTGCTATGTTTGATGAAAATCAAATACTTACAACCGAACAATATTTATCTGATAGTGACATTAATAAATTTAGAAATATGTCTGAATTCCCAGTAATACGTTTAAAAACTCAATTAAGAATAAATAGTTCAAAAGAAGTTCTTGATTGGATAAATAATTTTATTGAAAATGGTATAATTAACGAATTACCTACTAACTTAGGTAATTATGAAATAAAATTCTTTGACACTCCAGATAAACTTAATGAAGCTATTAAAAATAAAGCAAATAATGATAAGACTAAATTGTCTAGACTTATAGCTACATATGACTGGGACTATAATTTTAAGAATAAAGATATTTCTATGGTATCAGAAGAAGCTAGTAAATATAATTGTGTAAATATAGGTGACTGGCATATGCCATGGAACAATGCTATACCTCATAAATCAAGCAATAAAAATGATGCATGGGCTGAACAAAAAGAAACAATAAATGAAGTTGGTTCTACATTTACTATACAAGGTTTTGATTTAAATTATGCTGGTGTAATATTAGGTCCATCAATTAAATATGAAAATGGGAAAATAGTGTATGACACTTCAAAAAAAGCATATGATAAAATGACAAGAAAACGTACAATTACTGAGGATGTAAAACAAAGTTTTGCTGAAAAATTTTCTAAAAACGAATTAAGAATACTTATGACTCGTGGTGTTAATGGATTGTACATTTATGCATGTGATGAGAACTTAAGAAATTATTTAATGAAACTTCAAAAAAAATAAGAAGTGTGTCCTATACTAAAGCTTGTATGGCAAAAAGACGATAGAATTTTTAATTTCTATCGTCTAATACCTTTTTAAATCTTTTTTGACCAATATATTTTTAATAATTTAGAAAGTATTATTTGTACAATTGCAACTATCATTAACGCTAAAAAGGCTTCATAACTTACATACGCTACAATTAAAGCAACAATTACAATAACCATTGAAAATATAGGTATTATATTTTCTCCTGACTTCATCTTTATTAATATCACTCTTTCATCTGTTTCTTTAATATACATCTTTTCCAATATATCTCTATTCCTATATGCTTTAATAAACATTGACATATAGAATACACATGCTAATTCAATTCCAATAAAAAATCCTACTACATAATCTGTCATATCTTCTTTTAATGGAAATTTATATTTTAAATAAAAATTACCAATAACAACTGCGAGTAAGGCTAATATACATAATAATAATAAAATATTAATTCTAAATCCTATTTCTTTTTTATATTTTTCTAATTTGTTCATATTAATCATCCTCCTCTATACTAAATATTTCTTCGATACTCATATCAAAAAACTTAGCAATTTTAAAAGCCAACGGCAGTGACGCTATATATTTTCCAGTTTCAATGGAAGTTATGGTCTGTCTTGTTACTCCAACTTCATTTGCCAATTCTTCTTGAGTTATTTTATGTTGTTTTCTTAATTGAGAAATTATATTTTTCATTTTTCTCCTCCAATAGCAAGCTCGCTTTACATATATAGCATAGCTCGCTTTACTTTTTTTGTCAAGCGTGCTTTGCTTTTTTGCTTTTATACTCGGAGGTAATTATTAGTAAATAAATAGATAAAAATAAAGAGCAACTATTAAGAATTTCTTAATAGTTCCGTCATTGAAATTCACTATCGCTTGCTGTGCTCTTGGTAGATATCCCATCTAATCACCCCAATACAACGTATTTACAAACTTGAATGTTTGTTCTATAATATGAATATAAGTTCAGTTTGCATTGTATCAGGAGGTTAAAGTTATGGCTTTTGCGGATAGATTAAAGAATTTTCGTGAAAAAGAACATTTAAGTCAAACAGATTTTGCAAAAATGATAGGAATAAGTACAAGAACTCTTGTACATTATGAAGACGGAGAAAGATACCCAAGAGATATCGAGGTTTACAAAAAAATAGCTGAAGTTATGGACTGTGATTACAATTATCTTCTAGAAGAAAGTGACGAGTTTTTAAATCGAGTTTATAACATGAGTGGCAAAAAAGAATTAGAAAAAGCAAGAGCATTAACAGAAGGTATAAGTTCTTTATTTGCAGGTAAAGAAATTTCTGACGAAGATAAAGATGCTGCTTTTGAAGCTATTACCCGTGCCTATTGGGAGGCTAAAAGAGAAAACAAGAAATACAAAGATTATGTGATTTTATGAGCATGAATCGCTATATGTAAAAATACAGAATTTTTATTTGATTTTATAGTTATAGGTTTAGAATTTTATATATCCATAAAAGATAAACTAGATAACAAATTAGCTATTCTCCTTTCAATTACAGTAGTAATAATTTATGGAATATTGCTAGCTTTAATAAATCAAAAGCTACCAAAAATCAGTAAATGCTTTTATAAACCGCTTTTAAGATTATAGGTCAAACTTATCATCAATTACCAATAACAAAAAAATGTATTCTTGATTAGCATTCCAGTCTTTAAAGGTAGAATGAAATTTATACTTGGAGGAAATTATGAGTAAAGAAAAGGATAAAAAAGAAATTCAAATTAGATCATCTGCTGCTGAATACTTGACTTTTATTGCAGCTAACGGTAATAACCAAGAAGCCATTGAAATTAGATATGAAAATGAAAATATTTGGCTAACTCAAAAGATGATGGCAGCTCTTTATGATGTAAGTGTATCGGCAATAAATCAACATCTAAAAAAAATATTTGACGATAACGAACTAGACGAAAATTCAGTTATTAAGAAATACTTAATAACTGCAAATGACGGAAAATCATATAATACAAAACACTATAACCTACAAACAATTATTGCAGTAGGATTTAAAGTAAATAACGAACGTGCCGTCCAATTTAGAAAGTGGGCGAACCAAATTGTACCTGTATTCTGTTCATTTTTATTTTCTTGCATATAGTTTTCCTCCTGTTTGTTTCAATTAAAAAAGACGATAAATTTTACTTCTATCGCCTTGCTTAAAGCTCGTATAACTGTCTAATCTGTTATCTGTATATTAAATTTTCAAATCTTTATTGCTTAACATTCCACCAAACATTGTATGATACATATCTTTAGAAGATTCTTCTATCTTGGTAATGCTTGATATTTTATTACCTGCATCCTTCGATGATGCTCCACAAAGATAAAAGGCTTCATTTTCTGCTCCATAGTCAATAGCAATATATCTATCATGGTACTTTCTTCCTGCTATCTTCATTTTTAAGTTAATATTTGGATAATCTCTTCTAAAATCGTTTAGGATATTTTTTGTAAGCATATCTTTATTTCTGACATTGTAGCTAAATATAATGACTTCGACATTATCTTTTGCAGCTCTTAAAAGTTCCAATGTTTTAAGTCCTATATAGTTATCTATTACATAAATGCTTTTCTTTGCAGACTTATATATTTTAGTATAGGCAACATCCGCTTCAATCTTATCTCCATTCATCAAAAGGAAATGCTTGTAAGTGTCCGGATCTATAAAATTATCCATCACCTTTTTCAAATCTTCTTTTGTAGCCATTCGCGACTTTATTTCAGCTATATCCTTTGTATTTTCATTTGTCTGTACTGCTATTTGCACTAATTCTTTTGAGCTAATAAAATCTTGATTTTCGATTATAAAGTCTTTCATCTGCTTAAACATTCGTATTAAAGCCTTACTTTGCTTAACAGCAAGTTCTCCTTTTAATACGGTCATAAGCATATAGATTCCCTGTTCTGTAAAGGCATAAGGCATATATCTTCTACCACCTGCCCCTTCATCTGATTTTGAGGTCAAAATTTTTGACCTCAAAAATTCCCATTCATCTTTTGTAAGTTGAAATCTAAAATCTTCATCAAATTTTTCTATGTTATTCTTAACTTGCTGATTAAATGTTTTTGTTTCATATCCATATATTTCAGCAAGTTCAAAATCAAGCATAACCTTTTGATTTCTTATATAGTAAATCTTACTTTTCATTGTAGTTTCATCTATCACTACAATTTCTCTGTTTTCTTCTGCCATGATATGCACCTCCAAAATTATCTAAATATCTTTTCCAGTCCGCCACGCACTGCGTAGCTTTTTTCTACTCCACCTTCCGCTTTTCCGATGTGTTCTACATTTTTTACAATTCCGTTATTTACATTTTCATAAAACCATCTGCCAATCAAAGCCGACGGTATTGCGATTAACTCTAGTAAAACAAACTCTTTACCCTTTGGTAAGGAGCTTATTTTGTTTAATAAAGTAGTATATAGGTCAGCATAACTTGTAGTTTACAATCTGATATTAGACCCCCTTTTATTATTTTTTAGATATAATTTCTTTAGAAGTAGGTATATGGTAATAGTACCACTTCACTGGATGTATAAACCCTTAATGATAGCTTTTTAATATTGAATATCCTATTTTAGAAAAATATTTTAATTTAACTCTTCTTTTTTTGAATTCAATTGAAGCTTTTTCTATCCTTTATGATATATCACTTTTATGTCATAAAAAATACCACCTTCTATGATTTATATATTCATCATAAAAGATAGCATTTTTATTATTTTTTAAATTACAGACTTTTTGAGACACTCTCTTTTTTTTATACACCATCAATAAATCTAATGAATTTATTTAATATTATTAAATCTCTTTCAATAACTTTAACGATTGAAATATCTATATTTTTTATTTTAAATTCTAATTGATTATATAACTCCTTACATATATCTCTTCTTATACTCGTTAATAATTTATCACAATCAATTCGTGTGTGTTTAGTAAATGGATTTCTATTTTCATCAGGAAATTCATCTATAAAATTATTAACTGGATTATTCTCACCTATCATATATGGCTTTAAGGTTTGACATTTTATAAATTTATAATCGTTGAGTTCTTTTTTATAACATATATACATATGTGCTTGATATGCCAATTTTGAATCTATTTTTGGATAAGGAATTTTCATTCTTAAAACATCACTATTTTTAATCAATTGCTAATGCTCCTTCCTCATCAATTTCTATATAAACAGGATTATGTAATTCTTCATTTTTTACAATTTTCATTAATGTATCTAAATGCGTTTCTGTTAACATTGGGTATTGTTCTTTAGATATAACAAAATTAATGTCATTTATAGGTAAAATTATAGAATTTTCAATTTCTTCTATAGAATACATTTTTTCTAATGTTTCAATCATTTTTTTATCTCTATCATCGAAATCCGATTCACTTAATTCAACTTGTTTTTGCCCCGAATTAATTAATTTTTCTTTATTACTCCATAAATTAAGTTTATGTGTTAATTCAGACAATTCAATTTCATTAAGAATTGAAACTAAATAATTACATATAATAGCTATTCTTTCATTTATATTTTTTTTATTTTTCATATATGTAGATCTTGCTAATGAATTGAATTGATTTCTATCTTTAGTATAATCTCCCCAAACCACACTAAATACTGGTCCTTTTTGATATCCTTTTAAATAAGTAAAATCTGTTTTTTCTCCATTAACCTTACTCATTAATTCATAAAATAATAAAAATTTTTGTAATTTTAGTGGAGAATTATATGCAACGATATTTTTTTCCAATAACCAACCACTTAAATTTAATTTTCTTTCATTTGAATTTACCATCATAATCCCCCCCCACTAATTTATACACAAATTATATCATTTTTTTATTTTAAAATATAGTTTTTTTTACATACAATTGTAGTTTTCAATCTGATATTAGATCCCCTTATTGTTTTTTTATTATTTTTTAGATATAATTACTTTTATGTCATAAAAAATGCCACCTCCTATGATCTATGTATTCATCATAAAAGATAGCATTTTTATTATTTTTGTTTATCAAGTTTAATATTTATAGCTTAAACCTACACTTGTAGTTACTCTTTTTGTAGTATTTATTCCTATTGCTCCGTTTATACTAAAGTTATCTATTGTATATTTAGCCCCTAAATTATAGCTAAATTTATGTTTATTTTCATTATATCCTCTTAACTTAACATCTATATCGTCTAATTTAGCATTTAAGTAATCTCGTGTAGAATAAGTGTAAGAATATTTTACACCATTAGTAATACTAAAATTATTTATTTTATATTCTGCATCAACACCTACTTTAGTAGTTAATTTGTGTATATTATTGTTTTCAAATTCTAATGCTAAATTATTTAAAATGTCACTAGACATACTTTCTTTTACATCATGTAGTTTTGTATAACTATAATCTAATTCTACATTTGGTTTTATGACTAAATTGTCTAATACTTTTTTCTTGTATTCTCCTTGTAAACTTAAATTCACATTTGATACTACAAAATTATTATTTATTTTAACTTGATTGTTATTTAATGTTCTTGTCATATCACCTAATGTTAAATTATAACTTGCACTACCTAAGATGCTTATATCATTAAAGTCTTCACTAACATTCAACCCTAAACCATATGTACTATTTTCTATTTTACCACCATTTGTGAATGTATACTTACCATTATATATATTTCCAAATACTCCTACATTTATATCATTTGCTAATGTTTTTTTTACTCCTACACTATATCCACTAAGATGTCTATTAAAAGCATTTGCTCTTTTATCTTTAAATATGTTAAATTTATCTAATCTATTCATGTATACACTGTTATTATCGTTTATTCTATATTGTGATATGTTATTTGATAAAATAGTATCGTTAGCATTTATCGTTTCATTTATAAAACTTGTATAGTTGTCTGTAAATATCTTATTTAATGCACTACTTTCACTCTTATCTGTTACATTTATAAAACTACTGTTTGCCTTAGTACCATATTTAAATTTATATTCTTTAAAAAATTCTTTTGCTACTACATCGTAATATGGTAAATTTTCCTTTTCACTTTCGCTCAAGTCTTTAAATTCCCTATATTTTTTTTCTGCAACTTCATATACTTTATTGTTATTTAAATCTTTTCCACTTTCTACAATTTTAGCAAAAACATTTTCTAATTCCATATCCTTTAGATCTACATCTTTGCCTTTTATTGTAGGTGTTTTCCCATTTTTACTTACTACTTGCATTTTACCTTTATTTATGAACTTATCTGCATTTATGTTTTTTTCTAACAATAATTTAGATTCTTTACTTCCATAATATTCTTTTACATTTAAATCTTTTTTTACATCCATATTTGCATTATTATATATATTATTATTTACATTTACTTTTCTACCAGATATTTCTAAAATACCATCATTTAATATTTCATACTTTGAGTTACTATCATTTTGTAATACTAATTTACCATCTAATATTTGAGTATTACTATTATATAATTGCTTACCTGTTAAATATAATGTACCTTTACCAGCTTTTCTTAATCCACCTTTTGCTACATTGTCATAATAATTTCTTTCTGAATCCAACACATCTGGTATTCTATATCTATAAGTTTTACTATCATTTGATGGTATATTTACTGTTTTGTATGTCTTACTATTTCCATCTCCTTTTAATCCACCTTCAATATCATTTGACCATATTGATGTTACATCACTAGGTATGTCTACATACATATAAAATAAGTTTTTATCTCTTTTGTCTACTACTTTGTCATAGTTTCCTTTCCAATATTTTTCCTCTTCAATTAAACCACCATTTAATGCTCCAGGTCCTTTTAATGCTTTTTCTTGATTTAATACACCCCAACCAAAAACATTGTTTAAATATGTTTTATCAGATGTAGCTGTTGTGAATAAAATTTGTTTAACTTGATTATATGTTAAATATGGGTATTTTTTCAATATCATTTGTGCAGTTCTTGCTACAAAAGGTGCACTATAACTTGATCCAAAACTTCTATTTTTAAATCCAGGTGCTGCCATTGTTAAAGATCTAAGTAACATTGCCTTTGATGTATTATATTCTGGAATATAATAATCTTTATTGTTTATTGTAGCTACTTTGTTTTGTGGTAATTTTTCCCAATCTACATTAGGTGTAATAATGTTTGATACCAATATCATATCATTTCTTGCTATCTTTTGTAATTCTGGACTTAGTGTAGTATATGTATATTGTGAATAACTAGAACACCAATAAGTATTTCCACCATTACCTAAACTTTTTAACACTAATCTATCGTTTTTAAAATCACCCTTAATATTATTTGCTAATTTTGACCAATTAGTTATTGCTGCACTTCCATTAAATAAAGTTGTTTCAAAATCTTCTACATACATTTCTCTATTTTTAACAAAATGTATCACATTTGGAAAACTTTCCTCTCCAAAACTTAAATTAATTATTCCTTTAGCATCATATATTTTTTTACCTTTATGTTTATTATGATCCATATAACTAAAATATTTATGTAAATTAACATGTTCTAAAACATCATCTGATACAGGTTTTGATAATTTATAATCATTTCCACTAGCACCATTGTTTTCTAAATATGTCATTAAGACACGTTTAGCATGAGTGTTATTAGCCTTATTTATCCCATCTATATTTTTTTCTTTCAAACTATTAATTGCTACATCTACATCTTTTGCAGAATTATCAGTATCTACACCATTATTATCATTTATCCATTCAAATATATTAACTACATTATTGTCTTTTGATTTTATTGAATCTATATTCTTTAAAGTTATATTATCTTCTATAACATCATCTTGTTCTACAGTATCTTCAACTTTATGTTCATCATTAGAGGGTATATTTTGATGAATATCATTATTTGACCCAACACTAGCACTACTACAACTTACAATACAACCTACAAAAAATAATAAACTAAGTATTTTAATTTTTTTCATTTTATCTCCTTTCTTTACTTGAAATTTATATAAAAATTTTTCTATCACTATTATATTAATTTTATACTATGTTTTTCTATTCTAGTAAAGATACCCTTGGATTAAAACTAAATTAAAAGTCATATTCCTTAGCAATAAGGCAACATTTTTTGTATCAATTAAATAATGGCAACCAATATTTTAGCATTACATATTTTCTTTTGTTATTTTCTTCATTGTAATATTTTATTAAATTTTTTATTAAGCTTTGATATAATATTTCTTTTTTAACACAAATTTATCACATTTAATTTAAATATTATGTATTTTTTTTAGTTCTTACTATTATTTTAAATTTTCTGTTATATTTTAATATAGTACAATATTTTTTTATTATATGATTACACATACTTGTCATAATCAAAATTATCTTTTTACTTACATCCAAACTCTTTTAAAAATTTAATTTTATTGTCTTCTGTCCAGCAAATTAATGATATTCCATCAAATTCACTAACTATATCATCATAAATGCACTTGAATTTCCACTCTACAATAGTTTGATTATCCTTATGAAAAAATTGTAATATATCCCATAGAATAACTTTCCATCTTTTATTCCATTCATCAAACCAATATTTTACACTCTTACAATCTTTGTATTTTTGTTCCCAATTTTCAATATATATTACATCATTTGTAAAAATATCATCTATACCTAAATCTTTTTGTTTAAGCCACATTGAAAACCACAAATAAATTATTTCTTCTCTTTTAGCCATGATACCTTTCCTTTGTTACTAACTTTTTTATCTTTTATGGCTTATTTTTAACTTTATTATATTCTTTCACATTATTTTTTTCAATATCTATATTTTTTGTATTTAAACAGGCTATAGCCTAGTTTTTACTAGGTTATAGCCTTTATAAAGGATTGAACCATTTTTAATTTTTATTAATTTAATGTCTATTAAATATTTATACCTATGTTATATGAATAAATAATTGCTGATATAATAATTGAAATGCATGGCACTAGCCACAAGACAAACATATACATATTTTTGCTTATATTTTGCTTACGAGGAGTCTTAGCTGTTACAAAAGCACTGAATAAATGAATTATCAATAAAATAAGTGGTAGACCTATTACTCCTACAATTTTACTACTAAACATATTTGCATCGTTACAAAGTCCAAAATGTATTGCCATGGTATTTGGGAGTTTATTCCATAATATCATACCAGCTAATATTGGCAACAGAGTAATAATACTTGTTAAAATTAATGTTTTTCTATTTCTCTTTACCATCCGTATAACCTCCTTAAAATATTGTAACTTCTCAACCTCTATTTTACTCCTTACTTCTATTAATTGCAATATATCATACATATTTATTCTATTACGACACCTAATTGTCTTAAATGTTCCATTCTTTGTTCTTTATCAGGATGACTACTTTCTAAACTAGCAAAAAAGTTTTTTTCTTTTGGATCTCCAATAACTTCTAAAAGTCTACATAACTCTTGTCCATAACCTAATTCAAATGAAAATTTATCTGCTTCAAGTTCTTCAGATCTACTTGTTTTCATTACAAGTAATACACCAACTTTAGTCCATATATACATAAATCCATTTATAATTACAGTAACAAATAAATATGCAAGCCAACCAACAATATATTCAAATAAACGATTTTTTTTAGATACAAAACAAAAAATATTAAATATTGCATATAATATAGCAAAAATAACTCGTATAACAGTTACTATGGCTGTAATTATCATATTACCAACAGTAACAATAAGAATTAAGTCTGTATCTTTATGTGCTAAATGACCAAATTCATGACCAAAAGTTGCTTTAATTTGGTCGCTAGGCATATTAATTAATCCTTTTGTAATACATACAGTTTTTCTACCTGTAGCAAATGCATTTGGTTCTTCGGAATCATTTACATATAATTTAACATTTGCAGGTATACTAGGATCTAATTTTCTTGCTTTTTCATATACTTCATTAAAGATAGGCTCAATATATTCTAGCAATCTAATATCTTCAATTTTCTTACAACCAAGTTGTCTTCTCATTATCCATTCACCAATTGGGGATAACGCAATTACAATTGAAATAAAATACAAGACAAAACTTAATAAAATTGCAAGTATAATATTCAAAGCATTGACTACTCTAAAAAGCAAATTAAATACTACACAAGAAATTATTAAAAGATTTAAAATAAGATAAATAATCACAGGAATTTTTGATTTTTTCATAATTCTTTCATAAAATTCAACAAAATACATACTTACATAGCATGGAAATTCACCATACTCTCCTTTCTTCAATTTAACTTTAAATTTGGAAATTACAACAATATTATACAACAGTTTCTAATTTTGTCAATTTTTGCATAAAATTTATATTTTTTCACCGAATAAATTAATATAAAAAAAGGTGCACAAGTTATTTTACTTGTACACCTTACTTATAAAGTACCTATTTTTTCAATAGTTTCAAAATTTCTTCAAGTTGTTTTTCTAGCTTATTAGTCTTTTCAGTTTGTAATCTTAATTTTTCTTCAAGTTCACTAATTTTCTTTCCTTTTTCAGGATATTTATCAGTCTTAAATTCACCAAGCATTACTCCTAAACCTGCTCCTAATGCTATATTTCCTTTTGTATTTACTGAACCACTTACTCTATATGATACCATTCTATTTTCACTAACTCCACTGAAACCTATTGCTAAGGCATTTGATCCTCCATAATATCCATATGCTGCTGATATATTAGTCTTGTATTTTGAGTATGAATTTGCTTGCAATAAGTTTGCCATAGCTACTGCATTTGCTACTCCTCCTAATGCTAAATCAGATTTCTTGTTTGCTTCAACTACAGTATTAGATATATTACTTACCTTTGCATCAACTTCAGTTTTATTATAGTAATTTTTATTTAGATGTTCATTTACTTGTTTATCTGTTACTAATATACCTTCAGGTTTTGTAATATTTGCTCCTTCACTTATATTATTAGCAAATTCTTTCTTATCAATATTAGATCCATCTTTATTCATCTTCTTATCTAATTCTTCTAACATTTGACCTGCATTAACTGCATCTTTTGAATCCTTTACTAATCTTGCATTTGCAATATTACTTAATGTCATAGCTTTATTATTTGGTAAAGCCTTGATTACAACATCTTTTGCTTCTTTACCTTCAAGCTTGTTACCATCCTTTGTATATTCTTTATTAACTTCATCATATACTGCTTTTTCTAAGTCACTTGCTTCGTAGAATTTATTATTTTTTCCTTTAACTACAACTTTATCTTCTGCTTTTGCATTCTTAAGATCATCACCTTCTAATGCTTTTGCTTCAGTTGCTTCTGTAGGTTGAGCAGAATCACCACTCCATTTCTTAGTTGCTTCATCATAAGTTCTATCTTTTATATCTTTTTCTTTATAGAACTTACCATCTTTTGCTTTTACAACCTTATCACCTTTATCAAAGTATTTTCCTTCTACTTCTTGTGTACCTTCTGCATATACTTTTCCATCTTCAGATACTATAGTTCCAGTTTTGTATTCTGTACCATCTTTTCCAAATACTGTGTCTTTATTCTTTTCGTAATATTCAAATGGACTACTATTAGTCTTTAATCCAGTTATTGTTCCATCTGAATTAATTGTTAATGTTGACTTATTATTTTTCTTAAATTCAATCTTGTCACCTGTAATATTTACTGTATTACCTTTATCATCTTTTGCTTCAAATGACTTCATATTCTTTAAGTTAGCTGATAATTGAAGTTCAACATTACTTTCTTTAGCAACAACATTAATATTACCTTCAGCACTTTCAAATTTATTATCTATAGTTCCTTCACCTTTGATATTTACTTTATCATTAAGTTCCTTAGTTTCTCCAGTATTACCTGCAAATTTTAGACCTTTATTCTTCAATTTGTCAATATCTCCAGTAATTGTTTTAACTTTTTCATCAACATAATTCTTATTCGCTGCCATATGTCCATCAGACTTATCATCTAAATCCTTAAGTCCTGTTATACTTCCAGTTCCTACAGTCTTATTATCAGCAGTTGTTGTTGCAAAGTCTATTGATGATTCCTTTATTGATACAGATGGTTTTGTTGCATCTTTTTTAGTTATTTCTATTCCATCTTTACCAATCTTAGTTGTTACTCCATCAGTACCAGTCTTAAACTCTGTTCCATTTTCATTTAATGTTACTTTTGTTTCTTTATTTTCTATTGATTCTATAGCCTTTAATTCTTTTGCTAGACCTACTTCAATATTGCCTGTATTATTATCTACCTTAACTGCAATATTTTTTGTTTCGTACTTAGTAGCAAAATTATTCTTATCTAAACCATTGTAATTAGATGTAGTACCATTAATAGTAATAGTATCACCTAAAAACTTAGTAGCTGTTCCTGTACTTCCTACAAATGTAATACCTTTACTTGCTAAGAATTGTAAGTCTCTTAATGTTACTACCTTGTTAAGTTCAGCATCTTTATACACATCTTTTTTAGCTTCCTTATTAACAAGTTTATTAAGAATTTCATTATTCTTATCTTTTTTATCCTTGCTTAATCCCAAGGCACTTGCTACATTACCTAATGTAATAGGTTCTGTTGTTTTACCATCCGGTTTAACAGTTGATAAAATTACATCTTCTGGAACTACTTCTTTAGCATTTTCTTCTTTTGTTCCATCTGCTTGTGCTTTATAGAATTTACCATCAGTATCTTTCATTAGCTTATTGCCATCTTTGTCTGTATAAACTACTGTTCCTAAAGTTCCGTTCTTCAACTTATCTTGTTCTGTACCATTAGCATTTATCTTATTTAATACATCTTTAACTTCTTTTTGAGTTGCTGCTACTCCAGATTGACCATATTTTGCATTATCTACACTAGTATCTTCTAGACCAGTTATGCTTCCACCTTTATCTGATGTTGTAATTGATACTGTTTTGCCATTATTACCTATTTTAACTGAACTAAATTCTGGACTATCACTAAATGCTAATGAGATTATACTATTATCTCCATCTTTTGCTATCTTAGTCTTTATATTCTTTCCAAGATACTTAATACCATTGTCTGATATTTCCTCTGTAGCACTTGCTATTTTTATACTACTTCCTAATTTTTGTGTTTGTTCTCCACCTAGATCTGCATTAAATTTAAGTCCTTTATCTTCTAATCCACTCTTTATCTTATCAACATATTCCTTAACAGCACTACTCTTAGCTAAGTTATTTCCATTTTCTAGACTCTCATCTCCAAGTTTTGTTACCCAGTTAGTAATATCAATATTACTTGCATCTTTTAAAGCATATTCTTTTAATTTATTATATACTTGCCCACCATTTATTGCTTCTTTTGAATTATCTGATATACTTCCATCTGCTACTCTTAGAACTGTTGTTGGTTTATCAGTACTTCCATCTGGATTTACTAATGTTGCTAATATATCTTTAACTTCATCTGCATAAGAATGTCCTACTTTTAAAGCTCCATTATCTTCAACATATTCTGCTTTATAGTATTTACCATCATTAGCTTTTACTAATCTATTTCCATCTTTATCTGTATAGACTACTGTTCCTGCTTCACCATTTCTTAGTGCATTTACCTTAGTTGTTAGGTCTTTTCCATTTAGTCCATCATTTCCTGTTAAGCCCTTTGAACCTGCACTACTATCTCCAGTTTTTCCAT
>NZ_LOQF01000014.1 GCF_001517935.1 Sneathia sanguinegens | reverse complement strand
TTTTTTTTTTTTTTTTTAATTATATGATATAATAAACAAAAGTGAGGTGTTTTTATGAAAAAAAGTTTAGTATATTCTATTACATTATTATCTAAGATTATATTCATAATAGAACTTATTTTACCGATGTTTATTATAAATAATGTAATAAATAAAGATTTTAAAAAAGTTATAATATATACGGCTTTAATTTTTTTAATAAATATTTTAAATATAATATTTAATTATTATTCTGAACTGTTTATAGAAATGTATACAGAAGAACAAAAAATTAAATTTATAAATAAGTGTTCAGTAAAAATAATAGGTCAAAAAAATAGTTTACTCTTAAATAAGGAAAAATATATTTCTTGGCTTACTAATGATGCGAATATGCTAAAAAAAGAATATTTCACTAATAGAATAAATATAATATTTTATATTTTTATATCAATAGTTTTGATGCTAAGTTTAATGTATTTTGATATTTATTTGTTTTTAATAAATTTAATTGGAGCCATTCTTATATTACTTTGTTCAAAATATAATGAAAAAAAATACGAAAATATAAGTTACTCTATATCTAAATTTTCTGAAAAGAAAATTAAAAATTTGACTA
Organism: Sneathia sanguinegens; assembly: GCF_001517935.1. NCBI lineage: Bacteria > Fusobacteriati > Fusobacteriota > Fusobacteriia > Fusobacteriales > Leptotrichiaceae > Sneathia > Sneathia sanguinegens. Next base: position 27,536 of record NZ_LOQF01000014.1, on the reverse strand, counting down.
ATATATTTTCTAATATCTTTTCTTTCTTTTTTTCAAATAATATGGAAAAATTCAAAGAAAAAACATATGAATATAATGAAGAATATTATGAAAGTTATAAAAAAACAATAAAAAAATTGCATATTTTTTTGCTTTCACAATATTTTTTGGTTTTATTAACGCAATTGTGCAATATTTTCTTTTCTTTTTATTTAATATACATAGGAAAAATTAGTATAGGTTCTATAATTACTATAGGACTTATTTCAGGTAATGTGACAAATTATTTTAATGGTATTGTTGTTACTTTTATAGAAATTAAAAATTCAAAGAAATTATTAAAAAAATATGAAATAGAAATTTTGGAAGAAAAAAATGGAACGAAAGAAATTGAACATATAGAAAATATAGAATTTAAAAATTTAAATATAAAGGATGTTTATGATAATTTATCAATAAAATTTGAAAAGGGAAAGAAGTATTTGATTGTTGGTGAAAGTGGAGTAGGTAAGTCGACTCTTATAAAAGCCTTATTTAAAAATATAGATGACTATAATGGGGAAATTTATATAAACTCGATTAATATAAAAGACATCGATAAATATTGTATTTATTCAAAAATAGAATTTGTAGATGCAGAAAATTTTGTATTTTATACTAATATTTATAACAATATTAGTATTTATGATGAAAAAGCAGATAAAGTAAAAATAGATAAAATACTTGAAGATTTAGAAATAGATAGAATAAATAAAGATATTGAAGAAAATAATGTGTCTTTGGGACAAAGACAAAGAATAAATCTTGCAAGATTATTGTACTCTGATAAAGAGGTAATTATTTTAGATGAAGCTACAGCAAATCTAGATGAAAAAAATAGGAAAAAAATAGAAGCTAAACTTTTGGGAACTAATAAATTAGTTATCTTTATTTCGCATCATTATGATGGAGAATATATGAAGCAATTTGATGAAGTTATTCAATTGAGAAAAGGAGGATTTTATGAAAAATCTTTTATTTCAAAGTAAATACATAAAAAAAACAAGATATAAAAATTTATTAGTTTGTTTCATAAAGATTATATGCTCATTAGTAAATAGTATAATACCCATTATTGCAATAAGAAGTTTTAATTTTTTAATAGCTAGAAAAATGCATCAATTCATTAAATATTCAATATTAGAAGCTTTAGCCTTTGCATTATTTATTATTTTATTAGTATTTTTTAACTATTATTCTTCAATAGTTGGTGAACAAACTAAAATGGAAATAGTAGATAAAATATTAGAGGGTGTAGCAAAAAAAAGTGCTAGAAAAATTGAAAAAGATAAATATTTATCATGGGCATTAAATGATGTTCAAAGTATTCAAACTATATATTTGGGTAATATTTATAATATATATGAAGCTGTCCCTTTGTTTATATTTTCTGTAATTTCATTGATATATATAAACAAATATTTGCTAGTTATTTCTGCAATTTTAACTTTTGTTTCATATAAAATACCCGACTTATTTAATGAAAAACTTAAAACTAAACAAGAAAAGTACAATATTTCTCAAGAAATATATTTGAAAAAATTAAAGAATCTATTTGAAGGAATACTTAAATTTATATATTCTAAAGCTAATAATAGATTTGAAAAAGAGATAGTAAAAGAAAGTAATAAAATTAAAAAAGTATATTTAGAAAATTCTAAAATAAATATAAAATATACTACAGTAATGTCTGGTGTAAATGAACTTTCTAATTTAATAATTTGTGTAGCGACCTATATATTAATATATTTTGGGAGTATTAGTATAGGTGTATTTATGGGGATAAATAAAATTTTTACAAATTTTATGAGCTCTATAATAAATTTATTAAAAATATGTAGTAAATTAAAGGTTGGAGAATCTATTTTGCTTAAGTTTGACAAAGAATTAAGCGAGAAAGTAATAGATTTTGAAAGCCTCGGTGAAATAAAGGAAATAGATATACAAAATTTAAAGGTAGAGAATAAGCTAAAAGAAAATTCTTTGAAAATTAAAATTGGTGAAAAATATGCAATAGTTGGGAAATCTGGAAGTGGTAAAAGTACTTTAGCTAGAACTTTGCTTGGTATGGAAGACTACAGTGGAAATATATTGGTAAATGGAAAAGAATTAAGAAAAATCAATATGAAAGATATATATGATAAGATTTCTTATGTTGATGATAATAATCAAGTTATTTATGCTAATATTTATGATAATATTTCTCTATTTTCTAAATATGATAAAAATAAAATTGATGAAATAATTAAATTTTTAAATTTAAAAGCTATTGATCCTAATAAAATTCTTGAAGATACTAATATATCAACAGGTGAAAAACAAAGAATAAAAATAGCTAGAATGATATATCAAGATAAACCAATTATTATCCTAGATGAAGCAACAGCTAATATAGATAAAGATAATAGAAATATTATAGAAAAGTATTTATTAGATAGTAATAAAACCTTGATATATATAACACATCATTTAAATGAAGTTTTTACTGATTTAACTGTAAAATATATTGATAATTAAATATGAAGGAGTATAAAAAAAATGGCACAAAAAATCATTTTAAAAGATGATATGAAAATTAAAAATTCTGCTGTAGGTTTTAGTTATACAACAGCATATTTTGGGTCGTTAGTTCCACTATTTAGATTTGATATGGAAGGATTTGTTCTAATATTTGCTGTAGAACTATTAATGATGATAATAGTTTTTGCTGCATTTTTAGAAAATAATTATATTTTATATGGAATAGGAATTGTTCTTAGTCTTGTAGTAAGGATTTTTTTAGGATTTTGGTATAATAAATTCTATACGATTAAATTATTAGAAAAAGGCTTAGAGCCTATTGATGAATATTCAGATGCCTTACTTATACTTTATGGATTTAAAAAAATAGATGATAATATAGATCTTATTAAATATAAAATTATGATAGATAGTAGTGAAAATACAAAGGCTATTATTTTTATCATATCACAAGTAATTAATGTAATAGGAATTATTGTAACTATGATTTTCCTATACTTTTATGGAAATATTTTTAATTTTTTCTATGGACCTTATGAACAAACTCAAGAACAATCACAAAGTATAGAAAATAGTAATCAAAATAATGAAACAGCATATGAAAATACAAATGAAAATACGAGCGAAAATACAAATGAAAACACAAATGAAAGTACAAATTCAAATTATAATAGCTACCTTGATGATGAGGATATTTATAGGGCAGATAAAGTTTATGACGAAGTAATTAATAAAGAAAATTATGATTACTTATATCAATTTACAAAAGATGAATTAGGCATAATAAGAAATACTTTCTATGCAAGAAGAGGATATATTTTTACAGATCAAAAATACAAAGAATATTTTTCTCAAAAATCTTGGTATAAACCTACAACTTATATAATGGATATATTACCACCACAAGAAAAGAAATTAACTAGAATAATAAAAGAATATGAAGCACAAGCTTATTAATATTGATTGATGAAATTGTTAAGAATATAGAATAAGAAATGAAGTGAAGTTAGAATAAAATTTTACAATTTTTTAAAACTAAAAAAGAAAACAAGCAAAAATAGACAAAAATAACATTTTACAAGAAAATATGAAATTTACAACACCATAAGGACCTGGAAGTTTTGTAGTAGGTTACCAAATAAGTGGCTATGAATATTGGCACGATAATGATAATAAAAAATTGAAAGATATATTGGAAGAAAAGTTGGATACATTATAATCTAAGAATGTATAAAATTAAATTGGAGTGCAAGTCAAGTAATTTTACTTGACTTTTTTTAAAAATTTTTGTATACTTAAGAAGTTATGAAAGAATTAAATGAATTTTTAAAATATTCAGATTTATTTGAAATATATAAGTCTTTAATTTCTGAAAAGCAAAGAATGTATTTGAAAGCATATTTTGAAGAAGATAATTCACTTACAGAAATTGCAGAAGCTATGAATGTTAGTAAACAAGCAGTATATGATATGATAAAAAAAGTTTGTAAAAAATTAGACTTTTATGAAAATGAATTACATATCTATAAAAATGCTAGAGATAAATTGTTGCTTTTAAAAGATTTAAGAAATAATTTCAATAAAGAATATTTGGATAAACTAATACAAAAATTAGAGGAAGATAGCTATGTTTGAAGGTTTAAGTGATAAATTAAAAAAAGCTATGAAAACTATAAGTGGTAAAAGTAAATTAACTGAGTCTAATATTACTGATGCCATAAAAGAAGTTAAAATGGCTTTATTAGAAGCAGATGTAAATTATACAGTTGTTAAAAATTTTGTTTCTAAGATAAAAGAGAAGGCTATGGGAGCAAGCGTGCTTGTTGGAGTTAATCCTAGTCAACAATTTATAAAAATAATAAATGATGAATTGATTGAAACTTTAGGTGGAACAAATGTAGAATTAAATTCTAAAAAAAGAGAATTTAGGGTTATAATGCTTGTAGGATTACAAGGAGCTGGTAAAACAACTTTTGCTGGAAAATTAGCTAAATTTTTAAAGAATGAAAAATCATTACTTATAGGTGCCGATGTATATAGACCAGCTGCTAAGCAACAATTAAAAGTTTTATGTAAGCAAATAAATGCGCTTAATTATACTATAGATGATAGTCAAGATGTAAAAGCAATTGTTGCAAATGGTATAGAAGAAGCAAAAAAATATAAAGTTGATAATGTTATTATAGACACAGCAGGTAGATTACATATAGATGAAAAATTAATGGATGAATTGAAAAATATTAAGGCTCAAGTTAATCCAGATGAAATACTATTAGTAGTAGATGGTATGACAGGACAAGATGCAGTTAATGTTTCTAAAAATTTTAATGATGCTTTAGGAATAACTGGTGTTGTTTTAACCAAAATGGATGGAGATACAAGAGGTGGAGCAGCTTTATCTATTAAAGAAGTTTGTGGTAAGCCAATAAAATTCATAAGTGAAGGAGAAAAACTTGGTGATATTTCTAAATTCCATCCAGATAGATTAGCTGGTAGAATATTAGGTATGGGAGATGTCGTATCTTTAGTTGAAAAAGCAAAAGATATGATAGATGAAAAAGAAGCCAAGCTAATGGAAGCTAAATTTAGAAAAAATCAATTTGATTTTGAAGATTTCTTAAAGCAATTTAAGATGATAAAGAAATTAGGCTCTCTTGGAGGAATACTTAAGATGTTGCCGGGAATAAATCTTGAAAAAATTGATATGAATGGTGCTGAAAATGAGCTGAAAAAAGTTGAGGCTATAATTTACTCAATGACAGTACAAGAAAGAAGAAATCCACAAATATTAAAGGTTTATTCAAGAAAAGTTCGTATTGCAAAAGGAAGTGGGACACAAGTTAGTGATGTGAATAAATTACTTAAACAATATGAGCAAATGAAACAAATGATGAAAATGTTTAATAGTGGAAAATTTGGAAAAATGTTTTAAAAAAAATGGAGGTATATAAAATGTTAAAATTAAGATTAACTAGACTAGGAAGAAGAAAACAACCAGTTTATAGAATTGTTGCAATGGAAGCTTTAGGAAAAAGAGATGGTAAAGCAGTTTCATATATAGGAACTTTTAATCCATTAGTAGAAGAAAATCAAATTAAATTAAATGAAGAAGAAGTATTGAAATTCTTAAACAATGGAGCACAACCAACTGAAACAGTTAAATCATTACTTGTTAAAACTGGTACTTGGGCAAAATTTGAAGAATCAAAGAAAAATAAGTAAATCAAATGAAAGGCTATTGTAGAATACAATAGTTTTTTTTTAATTTTAAAATAATGCACCTAGTATTAAGAATTAGGTGCATTTAATATATTTAAAATATTTTCTGTATCTTCAGAAGCCTTAACAGCTCTAAATATATGAGTTATGAAACCTTTTTCATCAATGATGAAAGTTGATCTTTCTATACCAATATATTTTTTTCCAAACATTGATTTTTCTTTAAGAACTTCATATTTATCGCAGGCAATTTTATCTGTATCACAGAGTAGTAAAAAAGGTAAATTATATTTATCTATAAATTTAGAATGTGATTTTTCATTATCTTTTGAGATACCTATTAAAATAACACCTAATTTTTTAAATTCTTCATAGCTATTTCTGTAATTACAAGCTTGTGTAGTACAGCCAGGAGTATTGTCTTTTGGGTAAAAATAAATTACAACTTTTTTTCCTAAATAATCGCTTAAATGATGTTTTTTACCAGCATAATCACATAATTCAAAATCATATGCTTTATCGCCAACTTTAATCATGATAATCCCTCTATTTCTTCATTTTCATTTATATCGATAATATTAGCATTAGGTAATTTAGGTAAGCCAGGCATATCAATTATATTTCCAGACATTACAACAACGAAACCAGCACCGAATGAAGGTCTAATATCAGAGATTGTAAAGGTATAATCTTCAGGTACATCAATAATTTTAGGATCATCTGTAATAGAAAGTGGAGTTTTTGACATACAAATAGGTAATTTATCTATACCTTTATCTTTAAAGAATTTTAATTTTTCTTGTGCAAGTTCAGAATATTTAACTGTTTTTGCACGGTATATTTCTTTTGCAAGGCAGGCAATTTTATCCTCAATACTCATATCTAAAGGATATAAATAGCTAAAATTGTTTTCAGAATTATTATCAATATTATCTATTTCTTTTACCACTTTATTAGCTAAGTTAACTGCACCAATACTTCCCTTTGCAAAAGAATCTACAATAGCAAAAGGTATATCATTTTCTTTACAAAAGCTCTTTATATTTTCTATTTCTTCATTACTATCATTTTCAAATTTATTAAGTGCCACTATAATTGGAATGTTATATTTCTTTAAATTTTCTATATGTATTTTTACATTAGAAAGTCCATTTTGTTCAATTGCTCTACAAGTAACAACTAACACAGCAATATCTGGTGTTATAGATGATAATCTACATTTAATATCAAAGAATTTTTCAGCACCCAAATCTGCTGCAAAACCAGCTTCTGTTATTGTGTAATCACAAAGTTTAAGTGCTAATTTTGTTGCTATAATAGAATTGCAACCATGTGCAATATTTGCAAAAGGACCACCATGTATAAATACAGGTGTATTTTCTGTAGTTTGTACTAAGTTAGGTTTTATTGCATCTTTTAAAATTACAGCACAGGCACCTTGAATATTTAAGTCTTTAACAGTAATTAATTTTCCATCTTTAGATTTAGCAACAACAATCTTTGAAATTCTTTCTTTTAGATCTACTAAATTTTCACTCAAACAAAGTATAGCCATTATTTCGCTAGCTGCAGTAATTTGAAAAGAAGCTTCTCTTTCATACTTTTTATCTTTAATCAAAATATTTCTTAAAGCTCTATCATTTGTGTCAGTAACTCTTTTGAAATATATATTATTTTCATCAATATTAAGACTATTACCCCAATATATATTATTATCTATGCAGGCAGCAATTAAATTATGTGCAGCTGTTATCGCATGGAAATCACCAGTGAAATTAAGATTAATATCTTCCATAGGTAAAACTTGTGAATAACCACCACCAGCAGCACCACCTTTGAAACCAAATACAGGACCCATAGAAGGTTGTCTTATAGTAGCAATAGATGAATAATTTAAAAAGTTAAGAGCTTGAGTAAGACCTATTGTAACAGTGGATTTACCTTCTCCTTTTTTTGTAGGTGTCATACTAGTTACAAGGACTAATTTACCATTTGATCTAGTCTCTAATCTTTTAAAAATATTTAAATTAATTTTTGCCTTATATTTTCCATATAATTCTACTTCATCATCAAGAATATTTAATTTAGTGTAAATATCCTTAATATTTTTTAATTTTGTATTTCTTGCAATTTCTATATCTGTCATTAAATCACCTCGTGCTTATTATATCATAAAAAAGTTGAGAAATAAAAAAGAAAAAAATAACATTACTCAATTAGTTAAATATAAAAAAATGTGGTATAATTTAAGATAACAAGTAGGAGGTAACAGAAAATGTCAGTTAAAATTTTTGCTGATGGAGCAAATTTAGAAGAAATGCTAAAAATTTATGAAAGTGGCTTAGTTCAAGGTTTTACAACTAACCCATCACTTATGAAAAAAGGTGGTGTTAAGAGTTATAAGGAATTTTCAAAAAAAGTATTAGAAAAAATTAAAGATGTCCCAGTTTCATTTGAAGTATTTACAAATGAATTAGATACAATGTACAAAGAAGCAAAGGAAATCGCAAGTTGGGGAGAAAATGTATTTGTTAAAATTCCTATTATGACTGTTAAAAAAGAAAGTACAGCCAGTTTAATAAAGAAGCTATCAGCTGAAGGTGTAAAAGTAAATGTTACTGCAGTATTTACAGTTGAACAAGTAAAGGAAGCTGTAGATGCTTTTGATAAAAATGTACCAGGTTATGTTTCAATTTTTGCTGGAAGAATTTCTGATGCAGGATATAATCATATGCCTATAATGGAAGAAGCTAGAAAAATATGTAATGAAAAACCTAAAGCAGAATTACTTTGGGCAAGTACAAGAGAAGTATATAATATTTTTCAAGCAGAACTTATTGGTGCGGATATTATAACTTGTCCAAATAGTGTAATATATAAATATAGTAATAAGGGTGCTAGTCTTTTAGATCTATCATATAATACAGTGGAAACATTTGCGAAAGATATTTCAAATTTAGGCTTTAGTGTATTTGAATAAAAAAAAGAAGACTAGACCTGTTCTAGTCTTTTTTGAAGAAAGGATAATATGTTGAGTGTAAAAAAAATAAGAATAATTAATTTTTTACTTTTTTTGATTTTGATATTCATTTCAAGAAAAATAATAATAGATAATTTTTTTAATGAAACTATGGTTACTGTACCTAATGTTATAAATCTAGAAAAAGATGAAGCAATCAAGGCATTGAAAAAATCAAAATTAGATGCAAGTATAATCAGTGCAAGATCAAATGATGTTCCCCTTAACTTTGTATATTCGCAAACACCAAGAGCAGGAGAAGTAGTTAAAAAAAATAGAGCAATTAAAATATATGTTAATGAAAATAGAACAAATAAAATACCTGAATTAGTTGGAAAAACTTTAACTGAGGCTATGAGATATCTTGAAGAAAATAATATAGAGATAAAAAGAGTAGATTATATTCATACAGATAGACCAGATGATGAAGTGCTATCAGTATATCCAAATAATGGGAAAATTGCTTTTGGTGAAAAAATTTGTTTATTAGTATCAACACATTCAACTATAAGTAATAATAAGATGCCTAATATAGTAGGCTTAGATGTTAATGAAGCAAATAGAGTTTTAGCACAAATAGGATTAAAAATAACTAATATAAGTAGAGTTACAAATACAACTTATCCAAATAATGTTATAGTTTCAAGTGAACCTAATACTGATATGCCACTAACTCCTAATACAATAATAAGTGTTGTAATAAGTGAACAAAAAGAAGCAACAGAAAATAAGGAAAAAGAAAAAATAAAACAAGAAAGTATAGATAATATAATAAAAAAAGCACTTAACGATAAGATGCCGGATAATAAAGAGGATAAAAAAGAAACAAAAGATACAAAAGATACAAATAAAGGAAGTGAAGGAAATTAGGGGATATGTTATAGGAAAAACACAAGGGATTTATACTCTACTTGCTGATGGAAAAAGATATAATGTTAAATTAAGAGGAAGTTTAAAAAAAAATAAGGATAAATTGAATTGTATTATAGGAGATTATGTAGAATTTTCAGATTTCATTGAAAAGGTTGAAGAGAGAAAAAATTTTTTATTAAGACCTTTAATAGCTAATATTGATTATGTAGCTATGGTTTATTCAGCAAAAAATCCAGATTTTGACTTTATTTCCTTCCAAAAAAATTTATTATGGATAGATAAGCAAAGGGTTAAAAGAATTTTAATTTTAAATAAGATGGACTTAGAAATGGATGGCTTACTGGAAAAAATACAAAAACAATTTATTAATTTGAAAATTTTTCCTATTAGTTTGAAAGACAAAACTGGACTTAAAGAATTGGAAGAATTTTTAGAGAATAAACATATTGTTTTATCAGGTCTAAGTGGAGTTGGTAAATCGAGTTTAATAAATTATCTTTTAAGAGAAGAACTTGCTAATGTAGGAAGTATAAGTGAAAAAACAAAAAAAGGTAAAAATACAACAATATTGACGAAATATTATAATAAAAATAATATGATACTTTTTGATACACCAGGTTATTCAAGCATTGATTTTCCAAATTTTGAAAATAAAAAAGATATAAGAAACTATTTTATAGAATTTGAAAATGAACATTGTAAGTTTCGTGATTGTATCCACTTAGATGAACCTAACTGTGCTATTAAAGAGGCAGTTTTAAGGGGTGCAATAAATGAAGAAAGATATGAGTTCTATAAATATGTAATTAGAAATTTTGAATAGAGAGTTTTAGTAAACTCTCTATTTATTTTATTTTGGTTAAAAAAGATATTTTGAATATTGTGTAACATTTGTAGGAAAGAACCAGTTTTGTGATTGAGAAGTCAAAAAAAGTTTTTAATTAAACTTAAATAGAACATTACATATATTTAAACTATTTTGATATAATTAAATGCTAAGAAAATAAAAGGAGAATGAAACTGTGAAAAAAATATTACTACTATCAAGTTTAATAGCTTCTCTTACTACTATGTCTGAAATTACTGGATATATTGAAGGTACTGCTAAGGGAAAAGTTGAATTTGAACAAAATGATACAAAAGGTAGCATAGATAAGCTAGGTATTAAAGGAGAATTTAAAACAAAAAATGTAACAATAGGGGCTTTTTTAGGAAATGAAGATTTTGAAAATATATCAAAGGAAAATCATTTGACAAAAGAAAGATATCTTGAAAATTTTTTAGATAAATCGAATGTATATATACAATATGATATTCCTAAGATGAAACAAACAGAGTCATACATCAAATTGACTTTAAATCCTAAAGAAAAAGAATATAATTTTAAAAAGGGAAATGTACAATTAGAAGGACAAGCAAAACATCAATTTAATAATGATTTGATATTTGGTGTAAATACAAAATTAACTTTACCTTTTGAAATAGAGAAAATAAGATCAGAACATATATTAACAATAGAAAAAAATAAGTTAGAAAAAATTGAAGATTTAAAAGCAAGTTTGACATTAAAACATGGATATCTAAAAAAAGGAAATGTAGCAGTAAATTTAGATACTAAACTTAAATATGCTAAGGTTAATATAGAAGGAGAGCTAGATTTTGTTTATCAAATCGAAGGGACATCAAAAGTAAAAAATATTTTAACAGATGCTAAGCAAGAATTAAATGAAAATTCATATGCACATTCATATAAATTAGCCACTAAATATGAAGTAAGAAAAGATTTAGAATTAATGGCAACAGCTAAGTTACAACACATACATTATGAAAATGCAAGCCTTGATAAAATAACACCATTTGATCAAATGAATGTATATGAAACAAAGGAAGAAAGACAACAAAAACTTAAAAAAGTTGAAGATGCGACAAATGACTTAAAAGCAATAGAAAGTCAAAAAGCAGACTATGAAAAAGCTAAAAAAGCAGTAGAAAATGCTATAAAGGGTATTGGGGACTATTTAAGAGAAGAAGAAAGACAAAAAAAAGCAGAATATGATAAAGTAAAAGATGAGTCTATTGTAAAAGAATATGTAGCTATTTCCAAAGAAAAAGATATACTTGATGAAGAAGTTAGTGAGCTTGAATATAAGCTGATTGATATTTATAATTTAAAAAATAAAAATAATATTGATGAAACAATCAGAAGTAAGAAAGAAAATGAAATAGCAGATAAAATACAATTGAAAAAGAAAGAAAGTCAGTTATTAGAAAAGAAATTAAATTCTATAAGTGGAACTTCAACTGAGAATACAACAAAAGCATCAAAATATCTAAGGGCTAAAAAGAAATTTGATAAATATAAAGTGGATAATAATGATTTTGAAAGAGATCATGTAAATAGTTATACTTTTGACAATGATGGAATACATCACGATAATGAAAATGAAAAGTCGAAAAATACTAAAACAATAAAACAGATAGAAGAAGAATTAAAAAATACAGAATATTACAAGAAAAAAGAAGCCCTAGATAAGGCTAATGCTGAACTAAAACCTAATAAGGAAGAGTATGATTTATTTAATTCAGTTAAGGCAAAGGCAGATTTAGTTAATTTTGGGATTGAAACAAAGATTAAATATACAGGTGTTAAAAATCTTACTATAATGGTTGACGGAGTGTTGGGAGGTATGTATCATTCTGAATTTAAAACATTTAGAAATTATCCTTCATATACTTCAAGTTATGCTAAATTGAATTTGGGTGCAAAATATGATTTCGATTGGATAAGCCCAGAATTGAATGTGACTACTAAGCTTGTTAATTTAGTGCCAGAATTAGTTATAGCACCTAAAGTATCAACTGAATATTCAATTAATAAATTAGACCTTAAGATTTCTTCTGAATTACCTATTAAATTTGGTGAAAGTAAGTTTAAATATTTAAATACAGGAATAAAGGTAGATGCTAATTTAAAATATACTTGGTAATTTACTAAAATTAAGATTGTATGTAATAAATATTGCATACATCTTTTTTTATATCAAATGTGCTATTGACAAATTGCCATTTATGTACTACAATTAGTATGTTAAAAAAATAACAAGAAATTGGGAGGATTTTTAAGATTATGGTTAATGATGTTCAAAGTTTAAGAGAACTTATGGCTAGAGTTAAAAAAGCACAAGAAAAATATTCAACTTTTGATCAAACAACAGTTGATAAAATTTTTAGAAAAGTTGCACAAAAAATTAATGATGAAAGAATTACTTTAGCTAAAATGGCACATGAAGAAACAGGAATGGGTGTAGTTGAAGATAAGGTTATTAAAAATCATTTTGCTTCAGAATATATTTATAATAAATACAAAGATGAAAAGACTTGTGGTGTACTTGAAATAGATAAGTCATATGGTATAAAGAAAATAGCAACACCTATAGGTGTAATAGCTGGGGTTATACCTACAACTAATCCAACTTCAACAGCAGCATTTAAAATTTTATTAGCACTTAAAACAAGAAATGCTATTATTATATCACCACATCCAAGAGCAAAGAATTCAACTATCTATACAGCTAAAATAGCTTTAGAAGTTGCAAAACAATATGGAGCACCAGATGATATAATTGGTTGGATAGATGAACCAAGTTTGGAATTATCAAAAGAATTAATGGCAGAAGCTAACTTAATTTTAGCAACTGGAGGACCTGGAATGGTTAAGAGTGCTTATTCATCAGGAACACCAGCTATAGGTGTTGGTTCAGGAAATACACCAGTTATATTAGATGAAACTTGTGATGTTAAAATGACAGTTAATTCAATACTATTATCTAAAACTTTTGATAATGGTGTAATTTGTGCCTCAGAACAATCATTAATCGTTAATAAATCAATATATGAAAGAGTAAAAAGAGAATTTCAATTAAGAGGAGCATATTTCTTAACAGATGAAGAAAAAGATAAGTTAAGAAAAACATTATTTAAAAATGGTGTAGCAGGAGCATTAAATGCTGAAATAGTAGGTAAGAGTGCTTATGCAATTGCACAACTTGCAGGATTTGAAGTTCCAAAATTAGCTAAGGTTTTAATTGCAGAAATTGAAAAAACAACATTTGATGAAGAATTAGCTCATGAAAAATTATCACCTATCTTAGGTATGTATAAGTCAGAAAATTTTGAAGATTCAATTGAAAAAGCAACTGCTTTAGTTGAATTAGGTGGTTTAGGACATACATCAGTTATGTATGTAAATCCTGCAGAAAAAGAAAAGATAGACTTATTCGGTAGAACAATGAAAACAGGAAGAACATTGATAAATATGCCAGCTTCACTAGGGGCTATAGGAGATGTATATAACTTTAAATTGGAACCATCATTGACATTAGGTTGTGGATCATGGGGTGGAAACTCAGTATCAGAAAATGTAGGAGTTAAGCATTTATTAAATATTAAAACTATAGCTGAAAGAAGGGAAAATATGCTTTGGTTCAAAGTGCCAGAAAAAGTTTACTTTAAATATGGTTGTTTACCACAAGCTCTTGAAGAATTAAAGGGTGAACATAAGAAAGCAATGATAGTTACAGATAAGACACTTGCTGAATTAGGATATGCTAATCATATTACAACAGTTTTAGAAAAAATTGGAATAGATTACAGAATATTCTCAGAAGTTGGAGTAGATCCTACATTGAGTTGTACTCGTGAAGGTGCTAAATTAGCAAAAGAATATAAGCCAGATGTTATTATAGCATTAGGTGGTGGATCTGCAATGGATGCTGCTAAAATTATGTGGGTTTTATATGAATATCCAGACATTAGATTTAAAGACCTTGCTATGAGATTTATGGATATTAGAAAGAGAATATTTGCTTTCCCTAAGATGGGTATAAAGGCTAAATTTATAGCTATAGCTACATCAGCAGGTACAGGATCAGAAGTAACACCATTCTCAGTTATAACTGACGATGAAACTGGTATAAAATATCCATTAGCTGATTATGAATTAACACCAGATGTTGCTATTAACGATCCAGAATTAATGTTAACTATGCCAAGAGGATTAACAGTTGCTTCTGGAGTAGATGCTTTAACACATGCTATAGAATCATATGTATCAGTAATGGCTACTGAATATACAAAACCATATTCATTAGAAGCAATTAAGATAGTTCTTCAATATTTACCTGAATCAGTTGCATTAGGAGTTAAAGCAGTTAAGGCAAAAGAAAAAATGGCTAATGCTTCATGTATAGCAGGTATGGCATTTGCTAATGCTTTCCTAGGTATAGTTCACTCATTGTCACATAAATTAGGTGGACAATTCCATATACCACATGGTATTTGTAATGGTATGTTATTAAATGAAGTTATAAGATACAATGCAACAGATGCACCAGTAAAAATGGGTGTATTCCCACAATATAAGTATCCAGATACAAAGAATAGATATGCTAAAATAGCTGATTTCTTAGGTTTAGGTGGAGAAACAAGAGAAGAAAAGATAGAAAAATTAATAGAAAAAATAGATGAATTGAAAGAAAGAGTAGGAGTACCTAAGACAATTAGAGATTGGGGAGTTCCTGAAAAAGACTTCTTAGAACATGTTGATCAAATGGCATTAGAAGCATTTGATGATCAATGTACACCAGCAAATCCTAGATATCCATTAATTTCAGAATTGAAAGAAATATATCTAAGAGCATATTATGGTGCTGAAGAATATGAAAAAATGTTTGATATGACTAAGGCAAATGACACTAAAGAAACTAAAGAAACTAAAAAGAAAAAATAATGAATAACCTTGGGCAGATAATAAAAGAGCAATTTTTAAAAATTGCTCTTTATTTTTATCTATTTAAAACTGCTTCAAATTTAAATTCAGCCATGTCTGGCATAGGTGCAGTAGGTCTATTCCAACTCTTTAAATAAAGCACTGTAAATTTACCATTTTCTTCAGTATATAGAGTACAATTGTCAAAGTCATTTAACGATTTATTTACTTTATAGTCAATATCACCAATTTTTATAAGACCTTGTTCTAAATTAGGATAAATATGAGAATGTAAATAACCTGTTAAAGAATGATAGAATTCACCTTTTTTATATTTTGTAGGCATTGAATAATTCAAATCTACCATAGTAACATTTGCTTTTATAGTGATAGACCCATCCTTATTTTCAATAAGATCAAAATTATTATTTATATCTTTATAACCATCCTTTGTCTTTTGTAAAAAAATTCTTCCCCAACCTGGAATATATAAAAGATCTTTTCCTTCAGATTTACCTAATTTAAGTGTTAAAGGTAAATAATGTTTAGTATCTTGAACTTTATATTCAACAAAAGATTCAAATACAGGTTTTTTTGGATGAGCAATAGATAATATTGTTAGTGTGAAAAAAGCCATTAATAGCGTTAATATTTTTTTCATAAATCAAAAACCTCCTAAATTTATTTGCATTATATCCTATATTTTTTTTAGTTTCAATAAGAGTTAGTCAGTTCCTAAAGGGAAAAATATTATTAATTCAATAAATATTGAATGAAATTAAAAAAAATTTTTTCAGTTAAATAAAATATGGTAAAGATTTAGGAATTATAGTATAATTTAGCTAAGTAGGTGAGAAAATGGATATAGCAAAGTCAATGATAAAAGCCATGAAATTAAGAAAAGATGATGAATTTGGCTTAGGTAAAGAAAATTTTATATACGAAGGACTAGATATATCAAAAATTAGATCTAAAATAGGTTATAGATCAAAAGATTTGGCAAAAGATGTAAAAAAAGAAGAAAAAAATGTTTTAGGTATAAAAGTATATAAATACTATATTCAAGATAAAATAGATAAAATAGTAATAAGTTTGCATGGTGGAGGCTTTTATGGAGGAGCTTCAGTTATAATGGAAAATTGCAATAAATATATTGCAAAATCAGGCTTTTGTGTTTATGCAATAGATTATACTTTAGCACCAGAAAAAAAGTTTCCAGATACAATGCACGAAATATATGATGTAGTAAAGGAAATAATAAAGATAAATCCAAAATGTAAAATAGCAATAATTGGGGATAGTGCAGGAGGGCATCTTGCAATGAATGTAGCCTTATTAGAACCAAAGCTATTTTCATATATTGCCCTATTTTATCCAGTTATTTGTTTAAAACAAAGAAAAGCTTGGAATATTAAAGAATATGGCTTAGAAGAAGATAGTATTTATGCAAAGGCAAGCATCAATTTTTTGTACCATATAATGAAATTAATACAAAAGCTTTATTTAAAAAAAGACTATGATGAAGAATCTAAATTTTTTGATTTGAGAAAAATTAGTATAGAAGATTTTAAAAAATTTGCTAAAGTAAAAGTAATAATGGCAGAATTTGATTATTTTAATTTGGATATAGAAGATTTTTGTTTGAAATTTAATATATCTGAAAGAATATACAAAGGTATGGGACATGGCTTTTTGGAATTTTTAGGTTATGTTCCTGAAGCGAAACAAGCTCTTGATGAAATAATAGAGGAATTAAAGGAAATTTAAAATGAAAATTTTAATAGTAAAGAAAGATAAATTAAATATAGAAAAAGAAATTCAAATTTTAAAAAAATATTCAATAGAAATAGTTAATGATAAACCTGATTATATTATAACCTTTGGGGGAGATGGAACTATATTAAGAGCAATGAAATATGCAATGAAATATAGAAAACCAATTTTAGCAGTTAATTTTGGTAGAATTGGTTATATGGCAGATATAGAAGCTAGTTTTTTTGAAAAGAGAATTAGAGAATTAAAAAATAAAGATTTTAATTTAAGTAAAAGATATTTGCTTGAATGCAAAGTTGGAATGAAAAAATATTATGCTCTTAATGAAATAGCTTTTAAATTTGAAAATATGGGAGAATTAAGTCTTTATGATGAAAATGTTGAAATAACAGGATTTCGAGGAGATGGACTAATTATTTCTACACCTACAGGATCAACAGCCTATGCTATGTCAGCTGGGGGAAGCATAATTCACCCTAGTATTAAGGTTTTAAATATAGTTGCAATTTCGCCTCAATATTTGGGAACAAGACCTTTAATTTTACCAGATAGAAATTTGAAAGTAATATCAAAAGCAAGAATATATGTAGATGGGAAATTAAAGAAAAAATTTTGTAAAGAAGTTTTTATTAAATATTCAGAAAAATATATCGAATTAATAGAACCACAAGATAAAAATTATTACTATATTTTAAAAAAGAAATTAGATTGGAGAGGGACAAGTGAAAAAAATTCTTAAGATATTTATTGTGTTTTTATCAATAATTTCATTAAATTCATGTAGTAAATTAACTGTTAATGGGCTTAGATTTTTAAGCCGTAATGTAATAAATGACAGAGATAAATTTTTAAAAAATATTGTATATATACATGGTTTAGTTGAAACTATAGATGCTAAAAAAGGCTATACTTTAAAATTATATGATTATAAGGGTGTTAAATTCTATAATTATAGAAAAAAGGAAAGTAAAAATGTACTTATATATTTTCATGGAGGAGCCTTTGTAATAGACACAATAAAAGGCTTATACTTTAAAATGAATGAACAAATTTTAGATAAGAGTCCACAAAATTATGAGATACTTATGGTAGATTTGAAAGGGAAAAAATATCCTGATCAATCAGTTGAATTAGAAAAAGTTTTAGAATATGCTTTTTCAAATTATGATAAGGTAGTCGTTGCAGGGGATAGTTCTGGTGGAAATGTCGTATTATCAACTCTATTAAAAAGAAGAGATGAAAATAAGAAATTACCTCAAGGTATTTTTCTTTTATCTCCTTGGACAGATTTGACAAATAATGCACCAAGTAGAAGATTCAATTTTAAAAAAGATGCACTGTTTGGGGAGGCTTATCCTAAGTTATTGGTGGATAATCCATATATTGAAGATGTGAAAAATAGAAAAGATCCATATGTATCGCCTATATATGGAAATTATAAGAATTTTCCAAAAACACTTATACAATATGGAAGTGATGAAATTTTGAGTGATGATTCAAAATTTGTTTACAATGCAATGAAAACAAGTGGAGTAGATGTTAAATTAGAAGAATATGAAGGTATGATACATGTATTTCAATTATTCCCAATGTTGGATAAGAGAGATGAAGCATTAAAAAATATTTCAAATTTTTTAGGAGAAATTTATAAATGAAAAAAATATTAAAATTAGCGATTATTTGTATATTATGTACTTCGTGTAGTGCATTAACATTAAAAAGTATGGACATACTTTTAAATAAAATTGTAATTGACAAGGCTAGATTTTTTAAAGTTATAGATTTTGGTTCAGAATTAATTGACACTGTTAATAAAAAAAGAGGTTATACTTTAAAGAAATTTAGCTATAAAAATGTTCTATTCTATAATTATAAAAAAAGAGATAGTAAAAATGCAGTTGTCTATGTACATGGAGGAGGCTTCATGGTTAATTATGTAGATAGTTTAAGATTTTCTTTTGCAGAAACAATAATAGAAAAAACAAAGGCAGATTTTGAGGTTGTACTTGTAGATATGAAAGGAACTAAATATCCAGAACAACAAGATGAAGTTAATGTAGTATTAGACTATGTTTTACCAAGATATTCTAAAGTTATAATAATGGGTGACAGTGCAGGAGGTAATATTGTATTATCAGCCTTACTTAAAAGAAGAGATGAAAAAAAACAACTACCAAATGGAATAGTTTTAATGTCAGCTTGGGCAGATTTATCTAATAATGTTCCAAGTAGAAGAACTAATTTTAATAAAGATATTTTATTAGGAAAAAAACCTATTGTATTACTTGACGATAATCCTTATGCAAGAAAGGTAAAAGATAAAAGAAATCCATATGTATCGCCAGTTTATGGTGATTATCATGGCTTTCCTAAAACTTTGTTACAATGCGGAGAAGACGAAGTTTTAAAAGATGATAGTGCATTAGTATATGAAAATATGAAAGAAAATGGAATAGATGCTAAATTTGAAATATATAAAGGTATGATACATGCTTTTCAATTATACCCGATTTTTTCAAAGACAGAACAAGCAGTTAAAAGTATAACAAACTTTTTGGAGGCTATATATTGTGATAAAGGAACTAATAATAAATAATTTAGCAATAATTAAAGATATAGAAATGGATTTTAATACGAAATTTAGTACTATAACAGGTGAAACTGGTGCAGGTAAGTCTATAATACTTGATGGAATAGCATTGATTACCGGAAAAAGGGCAAATGTTTCGTCAATTAGAAAAGATGAAGACTTATTAAAAGTACAGGCAGTTATAGAAATTTCGGAAGAGTTAAAGAATAGAATTAGTAAAATAGTTGATGATATTGATTTAGAAGATAATGAACTAATAATTTATAGACAAATTTCAAAAGATGCTAAATCAAAAATTAGTATAAATGGAAAAAGGGTAACTTTAAATGTACTAAGTAATATAATGGAATTGGTAGTAGATATAGTTGGTCAACATGAAAATCAATATTTATTAAAAAAGATTTATCACCAAGATTTATTGGATGCTTTTTTAGATGTAAAAAAATATGAATTAAAAGCAAGTGTTTCAAAAATTAGAGAAATTAATAGACAAATAAGTGAGGTTGAAGAAGAAAAAAAACAAATCATAGAAAAAAAGGATTTCTATAAATTTAGTATAAAAGAAATAGAAGCTGCTAATCTGTATGAAAATCAGGATGAAGAATTAGAAGAAAAATATAAATTAGCTTTCAATCAAGGAAGAATTAATGAAGGGCTTACAAATCTACAGATAGAATTAGATGAATATATGTTACCTAGTTTAAAAAGGGCCTTAAGAGGCTTGCAGTATATTCAAGAATATTCTAATATTTCTGAAATTTATGGTAAATTAGAAGAAGCAAGAGAAATTTTAAATGAAGTTAATAATGATATAGAAATTTCAGACGAAGAATATAATATAGATGAATTAAGTGAAAGAATAGATAAAATAAATAATTTGAAGAAAAAATATGGAAGTACTATAAAAGAAATACTTGAATATAAAAATAAATTAGAAAATAGCTTAGATAAATTAGAATACTCATCAGATTTTATTGAAGAGTTAAAAAATAAAAAAGAAATGTATATAAAAGAATATATAGAAAAAGCTGAAAATTTATCCAAGGAAAGAAAAGCCTTTGCAATTAAATTAGAAAAGGAAATAAATCAAGAATTAAGAGAACTTAATATGAAAGAAGCAAGTTTCAAAGTTTTATTTAATAAAAAAGAAGGCTTTTATGAAAAAGGAGTAGATGATATAGAATTTTTAATAAAAACAAATAAAGGACAAGATTATCAAAAATTAGCTAAAATAGCTTCAGGTGGAGAAATGTCTAGAATTATGTTGGCATTAAAAGTGGTATTCTCAAAAGTAGATAAATTAGAAACTTTAATATTTGATGAAATTGATGCGGGAATTTCTGGAGAAACAGTAAAATTAGTTGCAAATAAAATGAAAAAACTAGCTAAAAATGTACAAGTAATTTGTGTTACACATTCACCTAATATAGCAGCCAGTTCAAAAGAACAATTTTTGATATATAAGGAAAATGAAAAAGATAAAACTTTAACAAAAATAAAAAAATTGAATGAAGAAGAAAGAATTAAAGAAATTGCTAGAATTATATCAGGAAATAATATAAGCAAGGCTCTAGAAGAACATGTAAAAGAGATGATGAAAGATAATGACTGAAGATAATAACTATGTAAGTCTTAATGAATTTTTAGATTATTTGCGACTAGAAAAGGGAAGTTCTGAAAAAACTATTCAAAGTTATAGAAAAGATTTAACTATTTTTTTTGAAAAGATTAATAAAAAATATACAGAAGTAGTCAAAGAAGATATATATAAATATATTGAAAATATGAAAGAAAAGTATAAATATAACTCTGTTCAAAGAAAAATTTCTTCGCTTAAGTCCTATTATAAATTTCTTTATGTTAATAAGTATATTAGTACAGATCCAACAAATACAGTTAAGGCTATGAAAAAGAAAAAAAGATTGCCAGATATACTAACAGAGGAAGAATTAAAAAAAATAATAGATACATTTAATCATGAAGCTAAAAATGTAAGGGATAGATTAATTTTAGAATTATTAATAGCTACAGGTGCTAGAATATCTGAAATTGTTAATTTAGAAGTTAAGGATATTGAAGATAGCGATTATAGATATATAAGAGTATTAGGAAAGGGTTCGAAATATAGATATATCCCTATATATGAGCAGATTGCTAAAAAATTAAAGGAATATATTTATAAAGAAAGACTAGAATTAATAGAAAATAAAAGAGATTTTAGACTTTTTCCGCGAGCTTCAAGGGAACAATTTTATAAGGTTTTAAAAGAACATTCGAAAAGTTGTAATATAGAAAAACATGTACATCCCCATATGATAAGACATACAGTTGCAACAATTTTACTAAAAAATGGGGCAGACATTAGGAGTGTTCAAGAAATATTAGGTCATGCTGGTATAACTACTACAGAAATTTATACACATGTAGAAAAATCAAAATTAAAAAAAATATATGATAAGATAAAAATAGGAGATGACAATGAAAATTAAATTTTTGGAGCTTTTGGAAGAGGATGCTGCCATACAGATTTCAACGGTATTATATATAGTGACTTACGGTTTAACTTATAAATACAATGTAGCCAAATATATTTTTATACTGATATCTATTATATTTTGCTATAATTTAGTAAAAAAATATTTTAAAGAAGAAAAATATATTAAATTTCCTTTTTTTATAATACTATTAGATTTGCTATACATCTTTTTTGCAAGATTTAGTTTGCTTTATATTATTGCCTATATTTTAACTATAAGTTCTATTTGTTATAGCGAATATAAAAATTATAAAAGAGATGGAATATATGTAGCAATTGAACTTTCAATAGTTTATACAATAATAAGATTTTTGATTTTTATTAGAATGTTTTTTTAAGAGGTATCATATGAAAATATTAGTTACAGGTTTTAACCCTTTTGGGAGTGAAAAAATAAATTCTTCTATTGAAGCTGTGAAAGCATTAAAAGATAAGATTTTAGATGCAGAAATTATAAAATTGGAAATACCAACTGTATATATGAAATCTATAAAAAAGATAGATGCTGCCATAAAAAAATATGATCCAGATATAATATTGTCAATAGGTCAAGCAGGAGGTAGAGCAGATATTTCAATAGAAAGAATAGGCATAAATATAGATGATTATAGAATAAAAGATAATGAGGGTAATCAACCTATAGATGAAAAAATATTTGAAGATGGCAAAAATGCATATTTCTCAAATATACCTATAAAAGCTATGATTGAAAATATACAAAAAGCAAATATTCCTGCTTCTATTTCGAATACAGCTGGAACTTTTGTTTGTAATCATGTTCTATATGGAGTACAATATTTAATAAATAAAAAATATTTTAATAAAAAATCAGGCTTTATACATATACCTTATTTACCTGAGCAAGTCATACATAAAAAAAATGTACCATCTATGTCTTTAGTAGATATAGTTAAAGGATTAACAAAGGCTATTGAAGCAATAATAGAAAATTCTTGTGATAAAAAAATTAGTTGTGGAGAAATATGCTAGAAAAATAAAGCAATTAAATAAGATAGAGATATTTTTAAATTTACTAAAAGTTTAAAAATCTTGTATTTTTATACTAAATATAGTACAATAAAGGTCTAGTGATTGAATAAAAAAAAGAGAGGAGTGTAATAGTTTGGAAAGTGAGACATTGCTGACAATAAAACATTTGAACACGAGTTTTAGAATAAAAGATGATTATTATAATGCAGTAGATGATGTGTCAATAAATTTAAAAAAGAATGAAGTTTTAGCAATTGTAGGAGAATCTGGATGTGGTAAATCAACATTAGCGACTTCTATAATTGGCTTACACGATCCGATAAACACTAAAGTAGAAGGAGAAATCCTATTTAATAATAAAAATTTGGTTGGGCTTAGTGAAGATGAATATAATAAAATAAGAGGTAATAAAATAGGAATGATATTTCAGGATCCTCTTTCTGCACTGAATCCACTTATGAGAATAGGGCAACAAATTGAAGAAGGTTTATTGTATCATACAAAATTAGATGAAAAAGAAAGAAGAAAAAGGGTACTTGAATTAGTTAAAAGAGTAGGTATCCCTAATCCAGAAAGAGTTATAAATAGATTTCCTCATGAATTATCAGGTGGTATGAGACAAAGAGTAATAATAGCTATTGCACTTTCTTGTAAACCTGACATTTTGATAGCTGATGAACCAACAACAGCATTAGATGTTACAATACAAGCACAAATACTTGATTTAATACAAGAGTTAGAAGATGAAATAGGTGCAGGTATAATATTGATAACACATGACTTAGGTGTTGTTGCAGAAATGGCAGATAGAGTTGCAGTTATGTATGCTGGTCAAATAGTAGAATTAGCAGATGTAAATGAATTATTTAATAATCCTAAGCATCCATATACAAAATCTCTATTGAATTCTATACCTCAGTTAGATAAGGCTACTGAGCATTTACATGTTATACAAGGAACAGTGCCTTCACTTAAAAATTTACCAAGGGTAGGATGTAGATTTTCTTCAAGAATACCTTGGATAAGTGAAGATGAACATGAAAAGAATCCAATATTACATGAAATTTCACCTGAGCATTTTGTAAGATGTACTTGTTATAAGAATTTTCATTTTGATGATATGAGTGGTGATAATAAATGAGCAAAGTAATGGAAGTTAAAAATTTAAAAGTACATTATCCTATAAGAGGAGGCTTTTTTAATAGAATATTGGACTATGTTTATGCTGTAGATGGTGTAGATATGTTGATAGAATCAGGAAAAAGCTATGGTTTAGTTGGAGAATCAGGTAGTGGTAAATCAACAATAGGGAAGGCTATAATAGGTCTTGAAAAAGTAACATCTGGGGAAGTAATATATAATGAAAAAAGAATATCTTTGAATAAAATAAAGAGAAAATCAGCATATAGAAAAGATGTACAAATGATTTTCCAAGATTCAATGTCTTCATTAAATCCTAAAAAAAGAGTTTTAGATATTATAGCAGAACCTTTAAGAAATTTTGATAATCTAACAGTGAAAGAGGAAAAGAAAAAGGTAATAGAATTATTGAATATAGTTGGTATGACAGAAGATACTATCTATAAATATCCTTTTGAATTTTCTGGAGGACAAAGACAAAGAATAGGAGTTGCAAGATCAGTTGCAACAAAACCTAAATTAATAATAGCAGATGAACCAGTTTCAGCACTTGATTTGTCTGTTCAAGCACAGGTGTTAAATTATATGAAGGACATACAAAAGCAATTTGGCTTGAGCTATATCTTTATTTCACATGATTTAGGTGTAGTAAAACATATGTGTGATGAAATTTATATAATGTATAGAGGAAGATTTGTAGAAAAAGGATTAAGAGAAGATATTTATACAAATCCACAACATATTTATACAAAGAGACTAATAGCGGCTATACCAGATGTAAATCCTAGAACTAGGGATATAAATCGTGAAAATAGACTGTTAGTTGAGAAAGAATACAAAGAAAAAGAAAAAGAATATTATACAGAAAATGGTAAAGTATTTGATTTAAAACCATTAGATCCCACAAAGAGCAATGAAACTCATTTTGTTGCATTGAAAGGGGTGAAATAAAATGTGGAAAACAGTATTAAGAAGAATCCTTATAATGATACCTCAAATTATAATATTGAGTATTCTAATTTTCTTATTAGCTAAAATGATGCCTGGAGATCCATTTTCAGGATTAATGGATCCAAATGTTTCACCAGCAAGAATAGCAGAATTAAGACAAAAATTAGGATTGAACGATCCTTGGTATTTACAATATATAAGATGGGTGAGAAATTTATTTAGAGGAGATTTAGGTATAAGTTATACATATAAATTAAAAGTTACAACTTTGATAGGGCAAAGAGGATATAATACCTTTATTCTTTCATTATTTAGTGTTATCTTGTCATATGCAATTGCAATACCTTTAGGAATATTGGCAGGAAGATATAATGGATCAAAATTAGATAAGGCAGTTATTTTATATAATTATATAAGTTATGCAATACCAACATTCGTTTTATCAATATTAATGTTATGGCTATTTGGATATACATTAAGAATATTCCCTACATCGGGTTCAGTAGATTTAGGAATAAAACCAGGATCTATTCATTACTTTGTAAATAGGTTCTATCATATAATGCTACCATCAATAACATATGCATTATTAAGTACTGTTGGTACAATACAATATTTAAGAAATGAAGTTATAGATGCAAAACAATTAGATTATGTTAAAACAGCTAGAAGTAAGGGTGTGCCTGTTAGTAAAGTATATACAAAACATATATTTAGAAATTCAATACTACCTATTGCTGCCTTCTTTGGTTACACAATTACAGGTTTATTAGGTGGTTCAGTATTTATTGAAACTATATTTGGTTATCCAGGAATGGGGCAATTATTCATATCTTCAATAAGTTCAAGAGATTATAGTGTTATAACAGCATTGATATTGATGTATGGTTTATTAACATTATTTGGAACATTATTATCAGATATAATATTGAGTATAGTAGATCCAAGAATAAGAATAGAGTAGGAGGTTTTTTACATGAATAATAAAGAAGAAGAAAAATTCAGTGAAGCACCTACTGGATTTGAAGTTATAAAAAGAGAATTTTTAAAAGATAAGGTAGCCTTATTTTCATTAATAATATTAGTATCATTGATTTTAATAATATTTATATCATCTTTATTATTAAATCAAGAAGAAGTAATGACAGTAAGTTTATTGGATAAATTTGCAAGACCTGGTGAAGGATTTTGGCTTGGAGCAGATTCTGGAGGTAGATCTATTCTAGGGCAATTGATTATAGGAGCAAGAAATTCAATAATTATTGGGTTTTCAGTTACTATAATTTCGCAAGTGATAGGTATAATGGTAGGACTTATAGCAGGTTATTATGCTGGGCGTGTGGATAATATTATTATGCGTATAATAGACTTTATTATGATATTACCAACAACAATGGTTATAATAGTGTTTATAACAATAGTTCCAAAATATACAGTAAGTAAATTTATTTTCATATTAACAGCTTTTGTATGGATAGGTACGGCAAGATTGATTAGATCAAAAGCCTTATCAGAAGGTAGAAAGGACTATATTAGTGCTTCAAAGACCTTAGGTACAAGTGATATAAAAATAATGTTAACTGAATTATTGCCAAATATTAGTTCTATTATATTAGTAGATTTAACATTGACATTTGCAGGAAACATAGGTATTGAAACAGGATTGACCTTTTTAGGTTACGGTCTTCCGCCTTCAACACCATCATTAGGAACATTAATAAGTTATGCATCAAAACCAGAAATAATATCAACAAAATTATGGGTTTGGTTGCCAGCTTCTTTATTAATACTTGTCTTAATGTTATGTATTAATTATGTAGGACAAGCATTGAAGAGAGCATCTGATGCAAGACAAAGATTAGGATAGAATTAAAGTTATGAGTACAAGCTCATAACTTTTTTTATCTAAAAATAAAAAAAATAAAAACATTTTAAGCCAGTAAAAAAGGTATATTGAGAAGATTTTTGAAAAAAAACGAAAAAAAGATATTGACAAAGGAGTATAAATTTGGTAATATAGTGATTGTCAATAAAGACGAGGACACTAAGAAAAGAAAAGCAAACAAGATGTTAAGAAAAGACAAAAAAGGTGAAAAGAATATCGAAAGATAGATAAGAACGAAGAGTTTGATCCTGGCTC
>NZ_LOQF01000013.1 GCF_001517935.1 Sneathia sanguinegens | reverse complement strand
AAAAAAATTAAAAGAATTAAATAAAGAAAATGATGAAAAAGCTAAAGTAGAATTTAAAGAAAAAGTAAATAAATTAAAAGAAGAATTAGAAAAAAACAAAGCAAAATTGAAACATAGTAAGAATGAAGGTTTAATTTCTAATAAGGCATATTCAGAAGAAGTTAATCAATTAAAACAAGCTTTAAAAGATAAAGTTGAAGTTTTAAAATTGCAAATACCTAGTGAAGATTTAAAAAGTAGAGTAAGAGTGGCTAAGTATATCACATCAGTAGAAGTAGATTCAAAATACAAGATACTTCAACAAGATATGTCAGATATAATTAGAAAAACACCAGTGGAAGTAGAAAAAGTAAATAAATTAATACCAATTATTTCATTTATTATACCTGGATTAGGGCAATTAATAAATAAACAATATTTAAAAGCAGCTTTATTATTTATAGGAACATTATTTATTTATTTAGCTGCTATTCCATATGCTCTTGGTTATGGTAATTATCGTGGACAAGGTATTTATGGTTTATATACTTTAGCTAAGGGTGCAAAAAAATTAGATAAATCTATGATATTTATGATAGAAGGTTTAGTTGCAATAATTTTAATTTTATTGGCTATAACTATTATGACAACTGCATATATTGATTGTAGAGATGTAATAAGAGCAAAATTAAAGGGTATAAGACCTAAAACTACTTTTGAAACTATTACTTCAATACAAGAAGATGGTTTCCCATACATAGTTACTATATCAACAGCAATATTATTAATGTTTATTGTATTATTACCAATATTTACAACAATATTACTATCATTTGCCGGTATGGATCCTAAACATCAATCTAAATTTGCATGGGTAGGGCTTAAAAATTACTTACTATTAATTGAAGGAAAAGGAATAGCTGGTGGACCATTCTGGTTAATATTAGGATGGACAGTAATATGGACTATATTCTCAAGTACTTGTGCAATTGCTGTAGGATTCTTCTTAGCATTGCTTGCAAATAATGATAGAATAAAAGGTAAATCAATATTTAGAACAGTATATTTACTACCATGGGCAGTTCCAGCCTTTATAACTATTATGTTCTTTAGTATTATGACTTCACCTAATGGTCAAATAACAAAAATATTAGAGGGCATATTTGGAGGAAACTTAGCAATAAAGAGTAGTACAAATTTAACAAGAATAGCACTGATTTTATTACAAACATGGCTAGGAAGTTCATACATCTTCTTGCTTTCAACAGGAGTATTGCAAGGAATTCCAGCTGATTTATATGAAGCTGCAGAAATAGACGGAGCAACAGGTTGGCAAAAATTAAGTAAGATAACATTACCATTAGTGTTATTCCAAACAGCACCACTACTTATAGGGCAATATACATTTAACTTTAATAATTTCTCTATAATCTATCTATTTAATGGTGGTGGGCCATTTGATCCAAGTAATTATGGAAATATAGCTGGAAGTACAGATTTATTAATCTCATATATATATAAATTGACTATTGAAAAACAATATCAATCAATAGGTGCTGCGATAACTATATTTATTTCATTAGGCTTAATGGTGTTTGCTTATATAGGATTTAAGAATTCAAAGGCATTCAAGGAGGAAAAATAATGGCTAGTAAGAAACAAAATAAATCAAATTTATATTTATCTGATAAACCACCTTTGACATTGTCAGGAAAGATAGGCTTAGTAGTAACTTATGCAATTTTAATAATATGGGCTTTATTGATAATAATTCCATTAGCAACAATGGTTATTTCATCATTTAATGGTTTGCAAGATCAATTTATAGTTATGGGATCTGATTATCAATTTTCATTTAAGCAATTTAGAATATTATTTACAAAAACCTTATTTGTAAGATGGGTAATAAATACACTTGTTATTGCTTGTTTAACAGCTATTATTACTTTAATAATAGTTTCATATACAGGTTATGTATATTCAAGATTTAGATTCAAGGGTAAAAAAGGTTCCCTTATGGCAATAATGTTGATACAAGTTATACCAGCTTTTGCTGGAATAGCTGCATATTATACAATGCATTCAATAGTTGAAGCAATATTCCCATTATTTACAAGAACCATGATGCTAATATTAATATATGCAATAGGGGGAGTAGCAGGTAATACCTTTATATTAAAAGGATATATAGATTCAATTTCAGTAGAATTAGATGAAGCAGCTAAAATGGAAGGTTGCTCAAATATGCAAGTATATAGATTGATAATATTACCTATTGCAAAACCAATGATAGCAATAATAGCATTGTGGTCATTTATAGGACCATTTATGGATTATTTACTACCAAAGGTATTATTAACAGATCCAAAAAGTTATACATTAGCTGCAGGGCTATTTACATTGATAAATGACGACAGAACAAAATTAGAACCAGTTTTTGCAGCTGGAGGTTTATTAACAGCAATACCTATAGTTGCGTTATTTATATTCTTACAAAAACAATTAGTTTCTGGATTATCTAGTGGTTCAGTGAAAGGATAAGATAAATGAAAGTAGAATTAAAAAATATTGGTAAAAAATATGAAGGTAGAGAAGAATTTACTATTAGAAATATAAATGTTGAAATTGAAAGTAAAGATTTCTGTATAATATTAGGTCCATCTGGTTGTGGTAAATCAACATTACTTAGAATGATAGCTGGTCTTAACTCAATTACAGAAGGAGAACTATTATTCAATGGAAAATTAATGAATAAGGTTGCTTCAAAGGATAGAAATATAGCTATGGTTTTCCAAAGCTATGCCCTATATCCACATATGACTGTATATGATAATATGGCATTTTCACTTGCTATGAGAAAAATGGATAAAAGAATAATACATGAAAGAGTTCTAGAAGCTGCGAAAATATTGCAAATAGAAAAATATCTTTATTCAAAACCATCTGATATATCTGGTGGGCAAAGACAAAGGGTAGCCTTAGGTCGTGCTATTGTAAGAAAACCAGCAGTATTTTTAATGGATGAACCTTTATCTAACTTAGATGCTAAATTAAGAGAACACATGAGAGTTGAATTAGTAAGAATACATCAAAGTTTGGGAACAACTTCAATTTATGTAACACATGACCAAACAGAAGCAATGACTATGGGAACAAAAATTTGTTTATTAGATAAGGGAGTTATACAACAATTCGGAAAACCTGAAGAATTTTATAATAAGCCAGCTAATTTATTCGTTGCAAAATTTATAGGTTCTCCTACAATGAATATAATAAATGGAACTATAAAAGATGGTATGTTTGTTAGTGATAGTGGAATAGTAAAAATTAAACCAGATGAAAGATTAAAAGCATATGAAGGTCAAAAAATTAGTGTAGGAATAAGAAGTGAAAGATTCTTAAGTGAAAAGAATAACGAAAATAGTATAAGTGCTAAAATAGATGTTATAGAAATGTTAGGTAAAGATAAAGCTTTATATGTAAAACTTGAAGATAATACACAATTGATTATTACTGTTCCAAGTTATTATAAATATGAAATTGGAGAAACTCATAATTTCACATTTGACACAGATGCATTACATTATTTTAATGAAGAAGGAAATAGAATATAGGTGAAAATAAGTGATTAGAATTACTTTAGATGATGTTGCAAAACAAGCAAATGTAAGTACAGCAACAGTTTCAAGAGTTATAACTAATAGTCCACTGGTTAGCGAAAAAACCAAGAAAAAAGTTCAAAAAATTATTAATGAATTGAATTATATACCGAATTCTACGGCACAAAATTTGACAAATAATAGTACAAGGATAATAGGAGTAGTATTAAATTCAGAAGATATAGATCCACTTTCAAATAACTTTTTCTCAGAAATATTAAGTAGCATTAGTGAATATCTATTGAAAAATAACAAATATTATACCTTGTACATACATTCTAATGTACAAAAAGAAGAAGAAGGGAATATTAAAGCCTTAGTTGGTTCAAGAAGGGTAGATGGTTTGATTTTCTTAAGAGCGTATAAGGATGAAAGTCTACTAGAATACTTAGATGAAATTAAATTTCCCTTTGCAATAATTGGAACACCGAATAAAGCAGATAAATATATCTGGGTTGATAATGATAATATTAATACAACTTATGAAGTAACAAAGGATTTAATAAGAAATAAAAAGAAAAATATTTGCTTTTTAGGTGGACCACGAAATTTAAAGGTCACAAATTTTAGATATTTAGGGTATAAAAGGGCATTAACTGAGTTCAAGATTTCTAAAGAATATATTTTAGAATCAACTTTTAGTATGGATAAGGCTTATGAGCTTATAAAAGAATTTTTAAAGAAAAATAAAATGATAGATGCAATAGTTGCAACAGATGATATCTTTGCTATAGCAGCGATAAATGCATGTAAAAGTTTGAATATGCGTGATGTTGAAGTTACTGGATTTAATAATACATATATAAGAAAATTTTCAAATTATAAATTTAAGACAGTTGAAATAAATGTAAAAAAATTAGGCGAAGTAGCTTGTGAGCTTTTAATAAAAAAAATAGAAAATAAAAAATTAAAAAGTAATTATGCAATAATACCAGCATATATAATTAAGGAGGATAGATGATAGATAAAGAATATGATTATAAAGCAATAAATAAAGACAGAAAAAGTGGAGTTATAATGCATATTTCTTCTTTACCATCAAAATATGGAATTGGTACTTTAGGTAAAAAAGCTTATGAATTTTGTGATTTTATAAAAAAAGCAGGCTTTCATTATTGGCAAATATTACCAATAGGACCAACAAGTTATGGAGATTCACCATATCAATCATTTTCATCATTTGCAGGAAATCCATATTTTATAGATCTAGATTTATTAGTAGAAGATGGTTTATTAGAAAAAAGTGATTTTGAAAATTTAGATTTTGGCTCAGATAAATTGAATGTAGACTATGGAAAGTTATATAATAATAGATACAAAGTTCTAGAAAAGGCATTTTTAGCTTTTAAAGATCAGAAAAAATTAGAAAAATTTATTGAAGAAAATAAGGAATGGCTAGAAAATTATGCATTATTTATGGCATTAAAAGGATATTTTTTAGGTAAAGCCTGGGTTAATTGGGATGAAGATATAAAAAATAGAGAAGAAAAAGCCGTAAAAATGTATAAGGAAAAATTAAAAAAAGAAATACAATTCCAATATTTTATGCAATATGAATTTTTTAAACAATATAATAAATTAAAAAACTATGTTAATTCAAAAGGAATAGAAATTATAGGAGATATGCCTATATATTGTGCAGAAGATTCAGTAGATGTTTGGTCAGATAAAAAACAATTTAGACTAGACTTAGTTGGAGGATGCCCTCCTGATTCTTATGCTGATGGTGGACAATTATGGGGAAATCCAACTTATGATTGGGATTTCATGAAAAAAGATTCATATTCATGGTGGATAAATAGAATAGAAAAATCAATGAAATTATTTGATATTTTAAGAATAGATCATTTTAGAGGTTTTGAATCATATTGGGCAATACCTTATGGAAGTAAGACAGCAGCAACAGGAAGTTGGTTAAAAGGACCTGCAAATGATTTATTTATAAAGGTTAAAGAAAAATTAGGTGACATACAAATAATCGCTGAAGATTTAGGATATACAACAAAGGAAGTTGTTGCTTTTAGAGAAGCTACAGGCTTTCCTGGTATGAAAATGTTACAATTTGCCTTTGATCCAGATAATGAAAGTGATTTTTTACCACATAATATAGAAAGAAATTGGTGTGTTTATCCAAGTACACATGATAGTGAAACTATGCAAGGTTGGATAAATACAATGCAAGGTTCAAAGGAATTGAATTTTGCTAAAAAATATTTGAATCTTACAGAAGAAGAAGGTTATACTTGGGGATTTTTAAGAGGAGCTTGGTCAAGTGTTGCAAATATAGCAATAACTCAAATTCAAGATTTCTTCTGTTTAGATAATTCAAGTAGAATGAATGTTCCGTCTACCTTAGGAAATTGGAAATTTAGATTAGATGAAAAATTTTTAACAGATGAAAATGCAAATAAAATATATGAATTTAATAAAAGATATTCAAGATTAAATAAGACTCTCTAGTACGAGAGCCTTATTTTTTTTCATAAATTCTTTTTATTATTTTATCTATTTTTAATTCTTTAAATTTAATTTCTTCTATTTCAAGTTCTTGTAAAATTTTAATTAATACTTCTTTTTCAAGTTGTATATCATTAATTATGGTAAGATTTAAAATGTTTTTATCTAATGTATAGGAAGTTATGAGCTTATCGTCTAATAATTTATTTAAAAACACTTCTATATCTGTATATTCTTTTAAAGTAATTAAAATATTTTTATTTTTATTATAGTATTCTTTTAATTCTTTTAAGCTATTATCATAAATTATTTCACCGTAGTTTATAATAATAACTCTTTCACATAAATATTCAATATCTCTCATATCATGTGTAGTTAGTAGGATGGTTACATTTTCATCCTTATTAATCTTTTTTAATGTTTTTAATATTTTGTCCTTTATAACAACATCCAAACCTATTGTTGGTTCATCTAAGAATAAAATTTTAGGACTGTGCAAGAGTGCACCAGCAAGGTCAGCCTTCATCCTTTGACCTAGGGATAGAGATCTAACTTGGCTATGCTTTATATCTTCAAGGTTTAATATTTCGTTTAAATACTCATATCTTTTGTTGAAATTTTCTTTTGTTAAGCCATATATTTCTTTTAATAAGCAAAGATTATCCCAAACAGATAAATCCCACCAAAGTTGAGTTCTTTGACCAAAAACGACTCCTATATTATATGAATTTTCTCGTCTATGTTTAATTGAATCTTTTTGATTTACAAGGCAAGTTCCAGAACTTGGTGTTAAAATTCCTGTTAACATTTTGATGGTTGTAGATTTACCAGCTCCATTAGGACCTAAAAAACCGACTATTTCACCTTCATTTATTACAAAATTTATATTTTTAACAACTTCTTTTACAATCTTTTCTCTTTTAAATATACTTTTTCTTTTGTAGGTTACAAAATTTTTGCAAATATCTTTCACTTCTATAATATTATGAGCCTGAACTTTCATATCTTTTTTCACCCTCTTTCCAAATAAATTTTGTGATATATATTAAGAATAAAATAATTAATATAAATTTTAATAAAATAGAGAAATTTAAATTTTCTATTATTAAATATTTAACAGGATAATATCCGGTTAAACTATATGCTATAACATAAGTTAAAAGTATTCTAATAAATTTTGGATATATTGTTAAAGGATATTTTGCAAATTCAGACATAGAGTATAAAGCACGAACTAAGTTAAAACTTCTTTTCAAGAAAAATGCAAAGGCTGTTCCTATTATTTTTATGCAAGTATAGACTATGCAGCCACAAATAATGAAAAATATTAATTTTAAAATGAAAAATATATCAATAGAAATTTTTAAAGATCTAATAGAGTGTGAAAATAGTAAAATACCTATTAATATTTCACCTATAGCATCAAATTGAACTTTTTCTATTAATATTTGAAATATGGGATTAAGAGGTCTGGTTAAATATTTATCATAAGTACCTCTAATAACTCCATTGCTTGCAAAAAACCAAAGATAATCTGAATAAAAATGATCCAAGCCTTTTGTTATTTGTGCAAAACTATATATAGCAAGCATTTGATAGAAATTAAAACCATTAATTTGTGGTATTTGTTGAAAAATTATCGAAATAAATAGAATACCGCCAATTTGCATAATCATATATGCAAAAGTACCTATAAAAAAATTCAATAAGGAATTAGTAAAAATTTTAAATGAAAATTTAAAACGAATAAGATAAACTTTGATATAGTGTATAAGTAATTTCATTTCAACCTCCATTTATTGATAAATATTTTTTTGCAGATGACCAAACAAAATATACTATAAGTGATAATAAGATACACCAGCAAAATTGTATAAGAATGATTTTGTAAATTTCATTATTTTTAATTTGATTTAGTAAAATTGAAATTGGTGCAAAATTCATGTAATAAAATGGAGTAAATTTAAGTATATCTACAAGGATTTTTGGTAAAAATATTAGTGGAAATAACTGACCAGTTATAAGGGTTAAAAGGGTACTTTTAAAAGTCATAAAGCCCCAAATATAGTTTACATAAAAAGCCATTAAGCCAGTTAAAAAACTAAGTAAAAAATTTATTATTATACTAAAAATTAAGGTTATTATGTAAAATAGGATACTAATGTATGTTATATTAAAATTCAAATTATAATAAAATGTATAACTAATAAAAATAATTAAAATTGGAAAAATATAAAATAATAGTTCGAATGAAAAATCACCTAAACTTTCAGCAATCAATCGTTTAAAATATGAAATTGGTCTTATAAAGTTATTTATTATCTGACCGCTATCGATTTCATCAGCAATGGTATATTCAGCTTCAGAGTCATAAAATTTGGAGTTAATAGTAGAGAATATTGTATAAAGTAAGATAGAATTGAAATTAAAACCTTTTATTGATGTGTTCTGGTTATACTTATATACAATATACCAAATAAATAACATGCTAAATATGTTGAAAAAATCTACAAATAAGCTAATAATAAAATACCATTTATATACTAAATTTAATTTCCATATACTACGCATGTAAATTTTCATAATATTCATAGTTAATTTTCCTTTGTTAATATATTAAGGATAGTATTTATAATTAATTGATTATATTGCCCTTTTCTATAAGCTAATATATTTTCATCTGAATTTTCAAAAGTATTAGGATATTCTTCTAATATTTTTGTAACTTTTATGCCATCAATTAAAAAGACACAGGGAATTTTATTGTTTTCAGAAAGCATATTTAATTTACCAAAATTGTCTTTTCTTGATAAATATTCCACATTTATGCAAAGTGAATTTAAACTTCTTATTCTTTCAACAATAGCTACTAAAATTCTGCAATCAGGGCAAAAAGGTTCAGCAAAGATCAAAAGATTTTTCTCTTTGCTAATACCCTTTATTTTTTTTGTGTCTTCTGCAGAAATATTAATATTATTTAATAAATTTTCTTGTTTTTCTTTATCTTCTTTTGAATTAAATTCAAGATATTTTTCAAAATTAGTCAAGATTTTTCTCCTTTATAATTCTTTAATATTTGTGATAAGACTAGCTAAATTTTGAATTTCACTAGGAATAATTATTTTTGTTGCCTGACCATCAGCTACTTTTGTAAGTGTTTCAAGAGCTTTAAGTTTTATAATTTTATCATCTGGTAGATTTTCATTTAAAATTCTTAAACCTTCACTTTCAGCTTTTTTAAGTTCTAGCATTGCTTGTGCCTTACCTTGAGCTTCCTTAATTTGAACTTCTTTGTGAGCTTCAGCCTTTAAAATAGATGATTGTTTTTCTCCTTCAGCTATTAGGATAGCTGATTCTTTTTTTGCTTGAGCATCTAAAATAGTTGCTCTTTTTTCTCTTTCAGCTTTCATTTCTTTTTCCATAGCTACTCTAATTTCATCAGGAGGTAAAATAGTTTTCAATTCAACTCTATTTACTTTTATACCCCAAGGATCTGTAGCTTCGTCTAATTCAACACGCATTTTGCTATTTATGGTATCTCTTGATGTAAGAGTTTGGTCAACAGTTAAATCACCTATAATATTTCTTAAAGTTGTAGCAGTCAAATTTTCAATAGCAGATATAGGATTTTCAACACCATAAGTATATAACTTAGGATCTGTTATTTGAAAATAGACAACAGTATCTATCATCATAGTAGCATTATCTTTTGTTATTACTGGTTGAGGTGGGAAGTCATTAACAGTTTCTTTTAAGCTAACTTTTTTTGCAATATTATCAAATAATGGATTGATTATATTAAAGCCAGCTTTTAATTGTTTGTTATATTTACCTAAAGTTTCGATTACATAAACATTTGATTCAGGAACAATTTTAATACCAGTTATTACAAGTATAAAAATTATTATAACTAATATTGATAAAAATATAAGCATATTATTCATCACCTTTCTTTATTATCATTTTATTGCCTTTGTATGAAACGATTTTTACTTCTTCACCTATTTTTAGGTTACAGTCTTCAGAAATAGCAGACCAAATTACACCCTTGTACTTAACTTCATATTTATTTGTACTAATAATTTTTTCAACTATAGCTGTATTTTCAGTTAAAAGTTTATCACAAATATTTTTTGAGGGTTTTATAAATTTATTTATAAATTTTTTTGTGCTAATTAATAGAATAATTGACAAACAAATAAATATAAAAAATTGTATTTTTAATGAATCTGTAAAAATTGCTATAAACATTACAACAAAGGCTGAAATAGCAAACCATATGGAAACTAAAGCTGGGATTATGAGTTCTATTATAAGAAATGCACCAGCTAACAAGCCCCAAAATAGTGTTAACATAGAGAGCCTCCTAAATTTTAAACTTGTTTAAATTGTTATTTAATTTTTCTAATTTATCAGTTAATTCTTTTTTTATGCCTTCTTCTTTTTTTCGTATATTTTCTGGAGCTTTTTCCATGAAGGCTTTATTATTCAATTTATTATTTACTCTTTCAAGTTCTTTAGAAATTTTTTCAATTTCTTTTTGTATTTTTTCAATTTCTTTATTTTTATCAATTAAATCAGCTAAAGGAACATAAATTTCAGTTTCACGAACTAATCTAAAACCGACTAAATCAGGGATATGTTCAATTTTTGAAACTTTAGTGACATTAGCTAATTTTGTTAATATTTTTAAATTATCAATTAAAATACTAGCTTCTTTTTCATTTTTTGTAGCATATAAAATTTCAATTTGTTTAGCAGGACTTACATTAGCTTCTGCTTTAATATTACGAATTGCTGTTGTAGCTTCTTGAAGGAAACTAAAATCATTTTCTATATCATTCATAACTAGACCTTTATCATAAGTAGGAAATTCTGCTAACATAATAGTGTCTCCGCTAGTTTTAACATATTGCCAAATATATTCAGTAACATAAGGAATAAAAGGATGTAATAATCTAAGTGAATAATCTAAAATATGTCTTAAAACCCATTGAGCAGTTAGCTTATCTTTTTTATCAGTAGAATTATATATTCTAGTTTTTGCAATTTCAACATACCAATCACAGAAATCACCTTTGAAAAATTCATAAGCTAATTTACAACTTTGATCAATATTATATTCAGACATATTTTTATCAATTAAACCTGAAATATTACTTAATCTTGATAAAATCCAAGAATCTTCAGTTTTAAATTCAAGATCCATAATAGAGGTATTTTTATCGAAATCTTCTAAATTACTTAAAACAAATTTTGAAGCATTCCATACCTTATTTACAAAATTTGCTCCCATATCAACTAAGGCTTCATTAAATCTAATATCCAAACCTTGAGTAGTATTAAATAGTAAACCAAATCTTAGGGCATCAGCTCCTTTATTTTGTATTATATCTAAAGGATCAGGAGAATTTCCTAGAGATTTACTCATTTTTCTACCTATTTCATCTCTAACTATACCAGTGAAATATACATATTTAAAAGGTATTTCATTTTTGAAATATAAGCTGAACATTATCATACGAGCAACCCAGAAGAATATTATATCAGCACCAGTTACAAGAGCTGAAGTTGGAAAGAATTTATCTAAATCTAAACTTTCATTAGGCCAACCCATAGTTGAAAAAGGCCAAAGTGCTGAAGAAAACCAAGTATCTAGCACATCATTTTCTTGAGTTAAGTTTGTAGTTCCTGCTTTTTCGCAAGCTTCTTCATAAGAATTTGCAACATAAATTTTACCATTTTCATCGTAATAAGCAGGAATTTGATGTCCCCACCATATTTGTCTTGAAATACACCAATCTCTTATATTTTCAAGCCAATTATAGTAAATTTTTTCCATTCTTTTAGGTTCAAGAATAATTTCCTTATTTTTAACAACTTCTAGGGCCTTTTTAGCTAAAGGTTTCATACGCACGAACCATTGTTTAGAAACACGAGGTTCTATGATATTATTACATCTATAACAGTGACCTACAGAATTTTTATGTTTTTCTATTTTAACTAAAAGACCTAAATTCTTTAAATCTTCAACAATTTGTTTTCTAGCCTCAAATCTGTCAAGACCTTCATATTTGCCACCATTCTTATTTACATGTGCATCTTCTGTGAAGATATTTATAAATTCTAAATTACATCTTTTACCAACTTCAAAATCATTAGGATCATGTGATGGAGTCATTTTAACTGCCCCAGTACCAAATTCCATATCAACATATTCATCAGCAACTATAGGGATTTCTCTATTAACAAGAGGAAGTATAACCTTTTTTCCAATTAAATTTGCATATCTTTCATCCTTAGGATTTACAGCAACTCCTGTATCACCTAGCATAGTTTCTGGTCTAGTTGTAGCAACAATAAGTTTTATGTCACTATCTTTTACAGGATATTGTATATACCATAAAAAGCTATCTTTGTCTTCATGATCAATTTCATCATCAGCAAGAGCTGTTTTATCAAAAGGACACCAATTTACTATATATTCACCTTGATATATTAAATCGTCTTCATATAGTTTGATAAAAGCTTTCTTTACAGCATCAGATGATTTTTCATTCATTGTAAACATTTCACGAGACCAATCAAGCGAAGCACCAATTTTTCTTAATTGTTTTGTAATGATATTACCATACTTATTTTTCCATTCCCAAGTTTTAGCTATGAAAGCTTTTTTACCAATTTTTTCCTTGGTTGTTCCTTGTTCTAAAAGCATTCTTTCTACCTTATTTTGTGTAGCTATTCCAGCATGGTCTGTACCAGGTAACCATAAAGTATTGAAACCTTTCATTCTTTTATAACGAATAATAGAATCAGTTATAGAAGTATTTAAAACATGACCTATATGTAAAATACCTGTAACATTAGGTGGGGGTAATATTATTGAATAATAAGGTTTATCATTGTCTAATTCAGGTGTGAAATATTTTTTTTCTTCCCAATTTTCATAAAGATTATTTTCTATTTCACAAGCAATATATTTATCTTTTAATAAATTAATCATAATTAATCCTTTCTAATTTTGTTTAAAAATTTTTAAAATGTACGGAAAAGGCTTTAAGTCATTTTCTAACCATTTTTTTGTATATTTATATTGCATAAATAAAGAGAAAATATAGATGGCTATAAATACAATAATTGCTAGAATAACTCTAGCTTGATTATTCGTATATAGAAGTCTTAAAAAGCCTATTGTATAGATGTAGTAAAGCAAAGTCATAGTGAAATGCTTATTTAACAACTCACAGACGACAAAATGACTTTTATATGATAATGACTGTGGTTTTATAGCGAAAAGTATTAGTGGTCCAAATAAAGGTATGAACCAACAAATAGTTAAAATTAACAAAAATTTTTTGTTTTCTTCCATATTTTACACCTCTTTAACAAATTATTAAAATTATAGCATAAATGTATAGTATTTTCAATTAAGGAAGCACTTTAAACTTTGCAACAAAGGTTTAGTTATGGTATAATTAGCATATAAAAAAGGAAGGTTAATATGAAAATTTTAATTGCTGGAATAGGAGCCATGGGAGGTTCATTTGCACATAAATTATCAAATAAACATGAAATTGTAGCAATTGATACTTGGCAAGAAAATGTAAAAAAAATAAATGAAAATGGGTTAACTGTTGTAGATTTAGGTAAAAAAATAATTAATAAGAATATAAAAGCATATATGCTAGAAGAGTATAAAGAAAAGGCAGATTTGATTATTATTTTTGTTAAGTCTATGTTGCTTGAAACTATGCTTGAAAAATTAAAGCCTAATATAGGGGATAATACAAAGGTTTTATGTATGTTAAATGGTTTAGGACATATACAAACATTGAAAAAGTATATAAAAGATGAAAATATCGTTATAGGAATATCTTTAATTACAGCTAGTCTTAAGAGTGCAGGTAGTATAGCATTAACAAGTTATGCCTATAATGAAATAAGCGGTTTGAATGAAAAGGGTAGAGAAAATGCAAAAATGGTTGCAAAATTAATAACAGATTGTGGTTTGCCAACAAATTTTGTTAGTGATGTAAAAGAAGCAATTTGGGAAAAAGCCTGTGTTAATGGAGTATTTAATAGTTTATCTACTATTTTAGATTTAAGATTAGGGGAATTTAGAGATTTACCTAGACTTGAACATATATTAAAAGAAATTATAGAAGAATTTCATAAAATTGCCTTATTTGAAGGAGTTGATTTTGATAAAAATAAAGCCTTTGAAAAAGTGTATAGATGCACACAAAAAGGGTATCAAGGAGAATTTCATTATCCATCTATGCATCAGGATTTAAGACAACATGGAAGAAAGACAGAAATAGATTTTTTAAATGGATATATATCTGAAAAAGGAAAAGAATATGGTGAAAAAACACCTTATTGTGATTTAATTACTTTTGAAATAAAAGCATTAGAAAGAAAGTTGATAAAATGAATATAGCAATAATTATGGCTGGAGGTTCTGGTACAAGATTTTGGCCACTATCAACAGAAAATAAACCAAAACAATTACTTAAATTATTTTCTAATAAAACTTTATTAGAAGAAACTATAGAAAGACTTAAAAGAACACAATTATATGATGATATTTATATAGTAACAGGGGAAAAATTAGCTAAAAAAATAAAGGAAGCAATAGATTTTAAAAATATTTTAATTGAACCAGTATCTAAGGATACTTCATTTTGTATATCATATGCCTGTAAAAAAGTTGTTGAAACTTATGGCGAAGATATAAGTATTTCTATATTCCCCTCAGATCATTTAATTAGAAACGAAGATTTATTTAAAAAAAGTATAGAAAAGGCTTTAGAATTTAAAGATAATATTGTAATAATGGGAATAGAACCTAACTATCCTGAAACTGCTTATGGTTATATACAATATGATGGAAATGAAGTTGTAGAGTTTAGAGAAAAACCTAATAGAGAAACAGCTGAAAAATACCTTGAAGAAGGAAATTATTTATGGAATAGTGGTATGCTTTTTGCTAGAGCAAAGGTAATATTAGGAGAAATAAAAAAATTATTACCAGAACATTATAATTTATCACTAGATGCTAAAAGAATAAGCTTTGATATAGGAGTTTTGGAAAAAACAAAGTTATGTAAGGTAGTTCCTGTAAAATTTGAATGGAATGATGTAGGAAGTTATAGTTCATTAGATAAGGTATTTAAAAAAGATGAAAATAAATCAATAATTTTGACTTCTGCAAAGTGTAGAACTTTACAAAGTGAAAATAATATAATAATTAATAAAGAAAAAAATAAAGATATTGCACTAATAGGTTTGGACAATATTATAGTTGTTAATACGGAAGATAATATTTTAATTTGTTCAAAAGATAAGGATCAGGAAATAAAGAAAATAGTGGGTATGCTTAATGAAGAGTAGTATTTTAAAAGGAACTTTAATATATACAATGGCAAATACGATAATAAAACTTGGTGGTTTGGTATTCTTGCCTATAATGACTAGAATTTTAACAACTGAAGAATTTGGTATAATAGGTATTTTATCACCTATAACAACAATTTTTACAATAGTTTTAGGTCTAGGTTTTTATAATGTAATATTAAAAAAATATGTAGATTTGAAGTCGAATAAGAAGGAATTAGAAAGATTTAAATTTACGGTAGTATTTTTTGTATTTTGTCTTAATGTAGTAGTATTTTTAATTTTATTATTGCCTATATCAAGAAGATGTATAGAAAAAATTTTGAATATAGATTATATACTTATTTTATTATCTA
The DNA here is from genome assembly GCF_001517935.1 of Sneathia sanguinegens. Classification (NCBI taxonomy): domain Bacteria; kingdom Fusobacteriati; phylum Fusobacteriota; class Fusobacteriia; order Fusobacteriales; family Leptotrichiaceae; genus Sneathia; species Sneathia sanguinegens. The sequence goes on along the minus strand of NZ_LOQF01000013.1, from coordinate 14,806 downwards.
TAGTCATAGCTATGGTAAATTCACTTAATAATATAGCCTTATCTTTGTTTAGAATAGAAAGAAAATATTACAAGGTTGCAGTGGGTTCGTTAATTTCATTTTTTACGAATTATATATTAGCAATATATTTTATTTCAAAATTAGGATTAGGAATAAGAGGTAGTCAATTTGCTAATTTATTTGCTGTTGTGACCTTATTTATTTTTCTATATGTAGAATATTTTAAAGATATAAGTCCAAATTTTTCTAATAAATATTTAGTTTATTCTATTTATAATGGAATACCTTTGATATTTATTGAATTGACAGATCAATTAGTTAATTTTAGTGATAGATATATTTTGGCAAGATATAATATAGCATTTTCATTAATAGGAGCATATACATTAGCATATACAGGATCAAGAATTTTAGCTGTAATAACAGGGTCTTTTATAAATGCATGGACAGCAGAATTATATGAAAATATTTATGATGAAAGAATAAATAGAAATTTAGAATTGTTTTTTTCAATATTAGCATTTTTCTGTATAGGGGCTAGTCTATTTTCTAAAGAAGCGATAAGTTTATTATTTCCAGCTCATTATTTGAAAGCTATACAATATATGCCTATAGTGTTAACTTCAACTATAGTTCAATCACTATATTCACTAGATTATTATTTTCATTATTTTGAAAAAAGTAAATATATTGTTTTATTTACCTTTATGGCGTTAGTTATTAATGTGGGTTTAAATATTATTTTTATTCCTTTGTTTATTGATAATGCTGTATTAATAGCAGGTTTAACTACCTTAATAGCCCTTAGTGTTAGAGCAATTATAGAATTTTATATTATAAAAAAGTATTTCAAAATAAGTTTTAGATATAAAAAATTTATATTATATTTTTTACTAGCATTTAATCCACTTATATTTTATATATCAAGAATGGATCTTTCTATATTAGCTATAAGTATTAAAATATTATATATTTTAATTTGTATTATTATTTTAATAAAGGATGATAAAAATTGGAAACAACATTTACAATATTTACGCCAACGTATAATAGGGCGGAAAAGTTAAAAAGAGTTTATAATTCACTTTTAAAGCAAACATTTAAAGATTTTTGCTGGCTTATAATAGATGATGGCTCAAGTGATAACACAGAAGAAGTCGTAAAAAACTTTAAAAATTTAAATATACGATATGTATATGTAAAAAATGGTGGGAAGCAAAGAGCATATAATAAGGCAATTGAATTAGCCAATTCTAAGTATTTTATTTGTTTGGATTCAGATGACTATTTTTTAGAGTATTCTTTAGAAAAAATTGCTGAATATATGAAAAAAACAAGTTCAAAGCAAATAGGAGTAGGATATTTGTCAGGATATGATGACAAGAAATATATAGGTACAAAATTAATAGAAAAAGATATATCTATGTTTGATCAATATAACAAATATAAAGTAAAAGGTGATAAGGGGCTTTGTTTTAAATTAGATTTATTGAAAAAATACAGATTTAAGGTTTTTGAAGGAGAGAAATTTACTACTGAAGCCTATTTATATAATCAAATTTCAAGGACTTATACTTTTCTTTGGGTTAATGAAATATATGAAATAAAAGAATATTTAGAAAATGGACTTACAGCAAAATATGATAAATTATTATGTACTAATCCAAAAGGACAAGCCTTGTATTATAATCAAATGTTTTTACTTAAAAAAGATATTATTATTGCAAGTAGATATATTAAATTCTGTCTAATTGCTAAAAAGAAAATAAAAGATATAATAAAAGAGTCAAATTCTAAAGTATTTACAATACTTGCTTTACCTTTGGCTATGTATATGTATTTAAAATGGAGAATAAAAAATGAAAAAAAGTGATGCACTAATATTGCATATATTTGTGCTTTTAATATCTATTTTAATTTATAGCATTAATTTTGATATAAAATTCAGAGAAATTTACTTATTATTAATATATATATACACTATTTTTACAGCACATTTATTTCTAGATGTTATGAATGCATATTTAGTATTTTTATATACCCTGGGCTTATTCAATTTTAGTAGAATAATATTGGATTTATTAAATTATGAAAGAATAGGTTGGGCAACAAAATTTGCTAATTATTATTTCAGCATTGGGGTTATAAATGAGCTTTTATATGTGTTTTTGCTTACATTACTCTTTATACATTTAGGATTTTATATAGCAATTAATACAAATAAATTAGACTTTAATATTGAATTAAAAAGGAATGAATTATACCTTGCATTTGCTAAGGGAATATTTATAATATTTTCATTTATTTTAGCAATTAAGCTTTTTATACAATTCAAAGCTATTTTAAGTTATGGTTATACGGCATATTATACAGGTGTTTTAAGTAATATTGAATATCCGTCATATACTTATGGAAGTGGAACTATAATGACTATAGCCTTTGTTATATTTTTAGTATCAGCACCTAATAAAAAAGAGTTTATAATATATTCAACCTTATTCTTATTAGTAAAATTATTAGATTCTTTAAAAGGAGCAAGAGCTATATTCTTGACTCAATTTTTATTTATATTGTGGTATTATACTAAAGCGTATAAGGTGAAAATAAAATATATGGATATGTTTAAAATATTTGGCTTTATAATGGTATTTTCACAAATATTAGTTAGTTTTAGAGAAAAGAAACTTTTTTCATTGAAATTAATATCATCACTTGAAAATTTTTTCTTTTCACAAGGAGTTAGCTACTTAGTATTAGGCTATACAATAGACTTGAAAGAAAAAATAGAAAATAAACTCTACATTATTCAAGGAATATTTGGATTCAAAGCACAAGGACAAGAAGCTCTTAATACAACGAATTCATTAGCTGATGTATTAACAAATATATTAGATCCAATAGCCTATAAAAAAGGTGAAGGTATAGGATCTAATTTTATAGCAGAGTCATATTTGTTAGGTTATTTAGTAATGATAATAGTCTTTATTTTACTAGGCTATTTCATAATCTATTATGAAATTAAAGTTGGTAAGAATAAGATTTTACTATTATTAGCCTCATATATTGTGCCTAATTTATTTTATATACCAAGAGGTTCACTATTTGGAGGAGGTTTGCTTAAATATATAGCCTTTTATGTAATAGTACCTTTAGTAATTATGAAAGGATTGGATTTATGGAAAAAATACCTAAATTAGCTTATTATATTTGGATAGGTGGAAAAGAAAAACCAAAAATTTTTACTCAGTGTTACGAATCTTGGGAAAAATATTTAAAAGGCTTTGAAATTATTGAAATAAATGAAAAAAATATAGATATGTCAAAATATATGAAAAATAAATTTTTTAAAGATTGTTATGAAAGAGGACTTTATGCTTACTGTAGTGACTATATTAGAACAGATATACTATATTCTACAGGTGGAATTTATTTGGATATAGATATGCAACTTTTGAAGCCTTTGGATGATTTGCTACAATATGACTTTTTTATTGGTTTTGAGAGTGAAAAATATTTAGGTGTAGGACTATATGGAACCAAAAAAAATAATATTATTTTAAAAAAATTATTAGCTTTTTATGATACACAAATATATGAAAAATCATTATGGACCATACCTAAAATATTGACTAATATAATAGAAGAGAATGATTATTTCAATTTGAAAAATACAAAGTATTTGGAAAGTAGGTATTTTTATCCCTTTGCTTTAAATGAAAAATTTGATAAAACTTGTATAAAAAAAGACACATATGCTATACATTGGTGGAATGCAAGTTGGTCAAATTTAAAATCAAAGTTATTTCTTGAAACAAAGCATATGAAAGGTATAAAAAAAATATTAAAAAAGATAAAAATAATATTAAGAGTATATTTGAAAGGATATTAATATGATAGTTTCATTAATTTTAGCTACAGTTGGAAGAAAAGAAGAAGTGAAAATATTTTTTGATAGTTTAGTAGAACAAACATATAGAGCTTTTGAAGTAATTGTGGTGGATCAAAATGAAGATAATTGCTTAGATGAATTAATAGAAGAATATAAGAATAAATTTGATATAGTTCATATAAAAAGTAAAATAAAAGGTATTAGCCTTAATAGAAATAAGGGCTTATTTCATGCAAAAGGTAAAATAATCGCTTTTCCGGATGATGACTGTGAATATAGTAAAAATACAATAGAATTAGCAGTTAAATATTTATATGATAAACCTAAATGTATTTATTCATGTAGAACTTTGGAAAAAGGTAAAAATTATGGTACAGGTGTAATGTATGAAAATGATAGCGAAATAAATATAGATAATGTAGACAAAACAATAAAATCTATTACTTTTTTTGTGAATATAGCAAATGATGATATTCTTTTATTTGATACAAAATTAGGTGTAGGTGCTGAATTTGGTAGTGGAGAAGAAACAGATTATGTATTAGAATTGTTGCATAGAGGTTATAGTGGTTATTATTTTTCAAAACATATAGTTTATCATCCTGCAAAAAAAGGAAATTATGAAGATCTAGATAGGGCCTATAAATATGCAATGGGATATGGAGCTTTATGTAAAAAAGAAATATTTCAAAGAAAAGAATTAGGATATTTGGTAAAATTTTTATACAAAGTATTACGAAGTATTATGGGAATAATAGTTACAAAGAATAGAGAATATCATTTTACAGTATTAAAAGGAAGGTTAAAAGGGTTTATCAAGTATGATTAGTTGTCTTATAAATATGCTTATAGCATTTTTAATTGCTCCATTTTTTAAACAAAAAAAATATTGGTTAGTTGGAGGTAATGCAGGTGCTTTGTTTGTTGATAATGGAAGAGCAATGTATGAATATTTACAAAATAAAGAAGATGTTTATTGGGTTTTAAATAAAGATTCTGAATGTAGAAAATACTTTGATGAAAATAAGCTTAAATATTTAATAAAAGGTAGTGTAAAATGCTATTTATATTTTATGAAAGGTGAAGTATGCCTATTTTCACATTCTATTTCAGCGGATATAGTTCCATATTTGTGTGCTGTTCCTTTTATATCATATTATCATAGAAAAAGTTACAAGGTATTTTTAAATCATGGAACAGTAGGCTTAAAGAAAAGAAGTCCTATGCATAAAAGATTGGAAAAACAAATAAATAAATTACTAAAATCATATAATCTTAATCCTTGCGATAGCGAATTTGAAAAAAATATAAAGGTTAATGATTGGAAAATGCCAGAAGAAAGTATGTATGTCTGTGGTTATCCAAGATATGATAAATTATATAATAATAAGGATAGACAAACAAAAGATATTTTATATATGCCTACATGGAGAAAGTATGACGAAGATGGGATTAATCAATTTTTAAATTCTAATAAGTTACAAGAATATTTGAAAAAAAATAAGTTGAAACTTAGGGTGTATTTACATCAATTAGCAAGAGATAGGGTTAAAATAGATAATAAGTCAGAAGACATATTAATTTTAGATAAAAATACAAATATAACAGAAGAATTACTTAATGCTAAGATTTTGATTACGGATTATTCAAGTGTTTGTTATGATTTTTTCTATCTTGGTAAAAAGGTTTGTTTTTATCAATATGATAAGGAAAGATATTTAAAAGAAGTTGGAAGCTATGTAGATTTAGATAATTTTTTTGCAAGATCTAATACAGATGTAGATATGCTATTAGATGATTTAGAAAATTCTAATATTAAGGATGCAAAAGAGTATTTTAAATATGTGGATAATAATAATTGCTATAGACTATATAAAAGGATAAAACAATGGAAAAAGTAAGTATAATAACGCCAATATATAATAGTGAAAAATATTTGAAAGAAACTATAGAGAGTGTTTTAAATCAAAGTTATACTAATTTTGAGTTAATTTTAATAAATGATAAATCAACAGATTCTAGTTTGAAAATATGTGAAAGTTATAAGGACGAAAGAATTAAAATAATAGATTTAAAAGAAAATGGTGGAGTTTGCAAGGCAAGAAATATAGGAATTAAAGAGGCGAGTGGAAGATATATAGCTTTTTTAGATTCAGATGATATTTGGACAGAAACGAAATTAGAAGAACAGCTAAATTTTATGAAAGAAAATAAGGCTAAAATTTCTTGTACAGCGTATTATAGAATTAATACTAAAGGAGAATTAATAGGTAAAGTTCAGGTAGATGAAAAAATTACCTATGAGGCTATGCTAAAAAATAATCAGGTTGGTTGTTTAACTCTTATATATGACAGTAAGTATTTTGATAAAAGATATTTTAAAGAAATTTCTAAAAATGAAGATTATTTATTGTGGCTAGAATTGATAAAAGATGCAAAATATATTTATGGATTAAATAAATATTTAGGTAAATATAGGGTAGTTCCAAGTTCAAGATCAAGTAATAAGTTTAAAACATTATACAATAGATGGCTTATATATAGAAAGTATGAAAATATAAATATTTTTTCAGCACTATATTATATATTATTTTATGCTATTACAGCAGTATTAAAAAATAGGAGACAATAATGAAAAAGATTATTAATAGAAATAGTTATAGATTACTATTTATTACACTAAATATTTTGGTGATAATTTTGGCACAATTTCTTATAAATAAACCGATAAATTTAGATATTTTATTATACATAGTTATTTGTTTTCCGTTTTACTATATTTTAAATATTTTTAATTTTGAATATAGAATATATGACCTTAAGCAAATTGTTATTTGTATGTTAGCAAATTTTTTCTTAATGCTTTTATTTGATTTAACAGTATTTTATCAAGTAATGGAAGGGATAATTTTCTTTTTTGTGATAATGTTTTATCAAATAGTAGTTAAATTTTTAATGATAGTTAATCTTAATAGAAAAGATAGAGTTATTCTTATTGGTACTAATGAATACAAAGATGAAATTATAAATGAAATGAAAAATACTAAGTTATATAAAATAATATTAGATACTAATGATAAGGATAAATTGATAGAAGCTATAAATCAAAATCAAGAAACAATGATAATAGATTTTGACTCAGGGTTTTTAGATGACCCTGTTATGTCAGATATGTTTTTGAAATGTAAAATAAGTGGGGTTAAAATTTATACAGATATTACATTTTATGAAATAGTTTTAAAAAAGCTTGCAATAAAAAGATTGCATAAAAAATATTTTGTTGTTGAAAGTGGTTTTAGTTCTTATCAAGATACAATAAAGAAAAATATAAAAAGAATATTTGATATTTGTTTTGCAATAATAATTTTGATACCAGCTATACCTTTGATGCTTATATCGGCTATAATAATAAAATTGGAATCAAGAGGGCCTATTATTTATGCACAAGAAAGAATAGGAGAAAATAATAAGGCTTTTAAAATATATAAATTTAGATCTATGAGAACAGATTCTGAAAAAGATGGACCTAAATGGGCAAAGGAAAATGATAATAGGGTTACAAAATTTGGTAAAATTATGAGAAAGACGAGAATAGATGAATTACCACAATTGTATAATGTTATAAGAGGTCAAATGAGCTTTGTTGGACCAAGACCAGAAAGACAATTTTTTATAAATACACTTGAAAAAGAAATTCCTTATTATAATTTAAGACATATAGTAAAACCAGGTTTAACAGGTTGGGCACAGGTTAAATATCCATATGGAGCAAGTGTTGAAGATGCATATAGAAAATTACAATATGATTTATACTATATTAAAAATTATTCTTTGACTTTAGATATATTAATAATATTAGATACTGTTAAAATAGTAATATTTGGAAAAGGTAGATAAAGCTATTGCTAAAAGCAATGGCTTTTTTTGTTTCAATTAGACTTATTACAATTAGACATTTATTTGTAAATAGAGTTGAAAAATGAGTATCTTAGTGTTAAAATTAGGCTAATCAAGATAATTGGAGGAAGTATGGAAAATAATAAATTAACAGTGCGTGATTTAACAAATATAGGTTTATTTAGTGTACTAATATTTGTACTAACATTTTTATCTAGCATAATAATGTTAATACCTTTTGCTATGCCAATTTTACCTTTTGTAATTGGTATTTTAACAGGACCTGTATATATGATTTATTCAACTAAAATAAAAAAAGTTGGTATGATTTTTATACAACAAATTATTTTAGCTCTAATTTTTGTTTCAACTGGACATGGGCCTTTTATACTTTTAACAATAGGAATATGTTCTATTATTGCTGAATTAATAATAAGAAAAGGTGGATATAAGAGTTTAAAATATTCAAGATTAGCTTTTACGATTACACCTATAGGTTATATTGGTAATTTTATTCCATTATTAATTTCAAGAGATAAAATTTATGCTAAATTAGTAGCAAGTGAGGGAGTTGAATTTGCTAATCAATTTATGAGTTCTGTTCCAAATTGGATGGTTATACCTTGTATATTGCTTGCAATGTTAGGTGGCTTTTTAGGCTGTACAATAGGAATAGTTATATTAAAAAAACATTTTGAAAAAGCGGGAATGTTAAAGTAAAATGTTAAAATTAGATTTTAGAACAAAATTAATAATGACAATAGTTTTGTCTGTAGTGTTATTGCTTGGAAATTTTGAGGAAAAACTTTTTTATATGCCAATAATACTTTCTATGATACCCTGTGTTTTACTTATGACATCAGGGTATTATAGCCAAGCTATAAGAGGAATTTTATTTATTTTTATAATAGCTTTGATTCAAAAATATATGTTTTTAAATGCAAAGGGGCTTATATTAAATTTTTATATAGTTTTAAGCTCTTTTGCATTAAAATTAATACCTAGTGCAATGATGGGCTCTTATACACTTTTAACAAGTACTATGGGAGAAATACTATACAGCATGAAAAAAATGAAAATTCCTGAGCAAATAATTGTACCAGTATCAGTTATGGCACGATTTTTCTATACAATTAAGGTAGATTATGAACAAATTAAAATAGCAATGGAATTACAAGGTTTAACTACTTTTAATTTATTATTTAAACCATATAAGTTATTTGAATATCGTTTGGTACCATTACTTATGTGTTTAACAAAAACTGCTGATGAAGTTGCAATTTCAGCTATTACTAGAGGACTTGAAATTGGAGCTGAAAGAACAAGTATACATGAAAGAAAATTACATTTTATTGATTATATTTTCCTAATATTTACGGGAATAATTATTGTAATTTACATAATGGGAGGAGCAAAATGCTAGAATTTATAAATATTAGTCTTACATATCAGGAAGAAATAATTTTAGAAGATATAAATTTTAGTGTAGATAAAGGAAAAATTGTAGTTTTGACAGGTAATTCAGGCTCTGGTAAATCGAGTATTTTAAAGCTGATAAATGGAATAATTCCTGAATTTTATGAAGCTAAAATTGAGGGAGAAATAAAATTTGATGGTAAAAATATTAGAGAAGAAAGTATGGCTAAAAGATCAAAATATATATCTACCATTTTTCAAAATCCTAAAACTCAATTTTATTGCATAAATACAAGAGATGAATTGGCGTTTGGATTAGAAAATAGAGCTGTTTCTCCAAATATGATTAATGAAATAATAGAAAAATATTCAAAAGATTATCAAATAAAAGATTTAATGGATAGAAATATCTTTCATCTATCAGGTGGAGAAAAGCAAAAAATTGCAATAACAGCTTGTAGTTGCCTTGATAATGATATTTATTTATTTGATGAACCTAGTTCGTCACTAGATGAAGAAGGACTGGAATGGTTAAAAGGAATATTGCTTGAATTAAAGAGTAAAAATAAGTTAGTTATAATAGCAGAACATAGATTACATTATTTAAAAAATATTATTGATAAATTATATATAATAAAAAATAATAAAGTTGAAGAAATTAATTTGAATGAAAATTTAAATTCAATAGAAGAAAGATATCAATTAAGAAAATTTAATATAAAAAAAGATTTGAAAAATAAGAAAAAAATATATTTAAAAAAAGCAATAAATTATATAGAAGATGAAGATCAACTTATTTGTAAAGATTATAAATTATCATATAGTCATAAGGATGTAATAAATACCAATCTTAGTTTTAAAGAAGGTTTGACCTATATTATTGGTAAAAATGGAATAGGAAAGACAAGTTTTATCAAAAAAATGTTGGATGTTATTAAAGCTAAAGGAATAACATGTTATAAATCAGAAAAAATTAAAAAAAACTATGAGTACTTTAGCTTGGTAATGCAAGATGTTAATTATCAAATATTTACAGATTCATTATGGAAAGAAATTTCAATGTCTAGTTCTAATGTAAATGATAAGATAAGAGTTCTTAAAGAATTAGATTTGTATGAAAAAAAAGCTTTGCATCCTCAAATATTATCAGGTGGAGAAAAACAAAGATTGATGTTGGGGCTTGCAATACTGAGTTCAAAGCCAATAGTTATTTTGGATGAACCTACAAGTGGATTAGATAAAAAACAACTCTTAAATACTGCGAAATATCTAAAGCTTATGATAAAACAAGGGAAGTATGTAATAGTTATTACGCATGATTATGAATTAATAAATAGTTGTGAAGGGAATGTATTAGAATTTGTATAAATTTCATAATGTGAAACAAATTAAAAAGTTCCTAGTTTTTTTGAATATATAAATTAGGCTAAGCTTGAAATTAGTGCCTTTATATAAGGGCTTAAAAAGTAAAATAGTAAAATAATATTGATAAAAAAATAAAAGAGTGTACAATATAAGTATAAAGAATAAATAAATGAAAGGAAGGCTGACTATGGACGCTTGGAGAGGATTTAAGTCAGGAAAATGGAACCATGAAATAAATGTTCCAGAATTTATCGAATTAAATTACACTGAATATACAGGAGATGGAAGCTTTTTAGCAGGACCAACTGAAGCTACTAAAAAATTATGGGAAAAATTAATGCCTATGATTAAAGAAGAAAGAGAAAAAGGTATTTATGATGCAGAAACAAAGATACCTTCTCAAATAGATGCTTATGGACCTGGATACATTGACAAAGATTTGGAACAAATTGTAGGTTTACAAACTGATAAACCATTAAAGAGAGCAATATTCCCTAATGGTGGATTAAGAATGGTTAAGAACAGTTTGGAAGCATTTGGTTACAAATTGGATCCTGAAACAAATGAAATATTTACTAAATATAGAAGAACTCATAATGATGGAGTTTTCACAGCTTATACTAAAGATATAAGAAATGCAAGACACGCAGGTGTTATAACTGGTTTACCAGATGCATATGGAAGAGGAAGAATCATAGGGGACTACAGAAGAGTAGTTTTATATGGTGTTGACTACTTAATTGAACAAAAACAAAAAGATCATGAAGCAATTGATGGAAATGATTTCACTGCAGATATGGTTAGAGATAAAGAAGAATTATTTGACCAAATACAAGCATTGAAAGCATTGAAGAGAATGGCAGCAGGATATGGATATGATATTTCTAAACCAGCTACAACTGCTAAAGAAGCAATACAATGGTTATACTTTGCATACTTAGGTGCCGCAAAAGACCAAAATGGTGCTGCAATGAGTATGGGAAGAACTTCAACTTTCTTAGACATCTACATTCAAAGAGACTTGGATGAAGGAAGAATTACTGAAGAACAAGCACAAGAATATATTGACCACTTCATTATGAAATTAAGAATTATAAGATTCTTAAGAACACCTGAATATGATGAATTATTTAGTGGAGACCCAGTATGGGTTACTGAATCAATTGGTGGTATAGGAAAAGATGGAAGATCAATGGTTACTAAGAACTCATTCAGAACATTACATACATTATATAACTTAGGACCAGCTCCAGAACCAAACTTAACAATATTATGGTCTGAAAAATTACCTAAGGCTTGGAAGAAATTCTGTGCTCAAGTATCAATTGATACTTCATCATTACAATATGAAAATGATGATTTGATGAGACCAGAATTTGGTACTGACTATGGTATCGCTTGTTGTGTTTCACCTATGACTATAGGTAAACAAATGCAATTCTTCGGAGCAAGAGTAAACTTACCTAAGGCTTTATTATATGCTATTAATGGTGGTAAAGATGAAGTTAAAGGAACACAAGTTACTCCAGAAGGAATGTTTGAACCTATTAAAGGTGACTACTTGAACTTTGATGAAGTTTGGGAAAAATATGATAAGATACTTGATTGGTTAGCAACTACTTATGTTAAAGCATTGAATATTATTCACTATATGCATGATAAATATTCATATGAAGCATTTGAAATGTCATTACATGATACTAAGATTAAGAGAACTGAAGCATTTGGTATTGCAGGACTTTCAATTGTTGCTGACTCATTAGCAGCTATTAAACATGGTAAAGTTAGAATTATAAGAGATGAAAATGGTGTAGCAGTAGATTATAAGAACGAAGGAGAACCATATGTTCCATTCGGTAACAATAATGATGAAACAGATGACTTCGCTGTTAAGATGGTACATATCTTCATGAATAAAATTAGAACTCATAAGATGTACAGAAATGCAATACCTACTCAATCAGTATTAACAATTACTTCAAATGTTGTTTATGGTAAGAAGACTGGTAATACACCAGATGGTAGATTAGCAGGTAAACCATTCGGACCAGGTGCAAACCCAATGCACGGAAGAGATACAAGTGGAGCAGTTGCTTCATTAGCATCAGTAGCTAAGATACCGTTTGAAGATGCAAATGATGGTATTTCATACACATTCGCTATTACACCTAATACATTAGGTAAAGATAGAGAAGAAAAACAAGAAAATCTAGTAGGATTGTTAGATGGTTATATGCATCAAACAGGACACCACTTAAATGTTAACGTATTTGGTAGGGAATTACTAGAAGATGCTATGGAACATCCAGAAAAATATCCACAATTAACTATAAGAGTTTCAGGATATGCAGTTAACTTTGTAAGATTGACAAGAGAACAACAATTAGATGTTATAAATAGAACAATATCTGATAAGATGTAGTTAATTATTATAGATTTAGGTGCAAGAGAATATCTTGCACCTTTATTTAATATAATAAGAAAGGGTGAAAATTAAATGAAAGGCTTTATACATTCATTTGAAAGTTTTGGTACAAAAGATGGACCAGGTATAAGATTTGTCTTATTTATGCAAGGCTGCCCATTAAGATGTCTATATTGTCATAATGTTGATACTTGGAATATAAAAGATAATAAAAAATTATTAGAACCTGAAGAAGTTTTTCATGAAATAGAAAAAGTTAAAGGATTTATTCGTACTGGAGGTGTAACAATATCAGGTGGTGAACCATTAGTTCAACCAGATTTCATAAAAGAAGTTTTTAAACTTTGTAAAGAACATGGAATACATACAGCTCTTGATACTTCAGGGTATATATTTACTAATAGAGCAAAAGAAGTATTAGAGTATGTAGATTTGGTATTGTTAGATATAAAGCATATAGATCCAGATAAATATAAAGTTTTAACTTCTGTTAATTTAGCACCTACTTTAAAATTTGCACAATATTTAAAAGAAATTAATAAACCAGTATGGTTAAGATATGTTTTGGTACCAGGTTATACAGATGCTGAAGAAGATTTGCATAAATGGGGAAAATATTGTTCACAATTAACAAATGTTGAAAGAGTGGATGTACTGCCCTTCCACCAAATGGGAGCACCCAAATGGGAAATGATGAAAAGGGTTTATGTACTGAAAAATAATCCAACTCCTACACCAGAACAGGTTAGAAAAGCAGAAGACATATTTAAATCATATGGTTTACCAGTTAGATTAACAAATAGATAAAAGGAGCATACATATAGCTCCTTTTTCTTTTAAATAAAGGGTTTGAGAAGAGTTTGAATATTTTATATAAGAAAAAAGTTCTAAAAAAGTTCTATTTTAAATTATTCAATAAATCTATTATTTTATCTTTTTTGTCATTATAAAAATGTGCGTAGGTACTTAAAGTTATTTGTGAATTCTTATGCCCTAACCTTTTGCTTATAGCAGTTAAGTGAAATAATAGATAATCCAGATTATATTTTAAAAGATAACAAACACACAAATACGATATGGTTAATATACAAAGATAAAAAGCAATTTTTTGTAGTTATAAAACTAAGTGTAGAAAAAAATAAAAAGAATTCAATAATTACAAGTGTACCAATACAAGAAAAAAGACTACAAAAATATTTGATTAAAATGAACATCCTTGACAGAAAATAATATAAATGCTAGAATTTAATTGAGCTAAAGGATAGGAATTGCATGCTCTATCGCCCATAGTAGGAGACGCAAGGTAGCTGCACTTGCTTAGCTCAAAAGGTTCTATTTATATAGAACTTTTTTATTTATAAAAATTTAACAATAACAAATGTGTTCATACAATTACAGAACAACCAAAGCCCTTGGTTAGATACAAAAAGAAATAAAGTTATAAAAGTTGATAAAATAAAAAAATATTTTAAGGAAAATTATGTTGAATGAATAGATACAAGCACCCTTAGGGGTGTTTTTTTTATATAAAATTGTCTTTGCAGGCTAGACACTAAAGAAGCCTTTTTTTAGTACATACAAAAATCATAAATAATACTAGAACTCACTAGAATAAAAAATAATAAAAGAAAGGAATGATAACAGTATGAAAGAAGAAATATTGAAGTTAGGAATTGAAGAAAAGGTAGTAGATGAATTACTAAAAATAATAGGTAAAAACATAGTTCCTAAAAATCAATTCAATGAAGTGAATGAGGTTAAAAAGCAACTGGCTATCAGATGGTTCAAACTTTAGTAGTATAATATGGAAAAAC